>CAZPKJ010000001.1:0-3634 GCA_964587075.1 uncultured Flavobacteriaceae bacterium
TCGGAGATCCGCATAATCCTCAACCCGGGATTATAAATCCCGTGTCGGAGATCCGTATAATCCTCAACCCGGGATTATAAATCCCGTGTCGGAGATCCGTATAATCCTCATCCCGGGATTGCAAATCCCGGGAAATCATGGGAGGGGGAATACTCACCTATGGTTCGCAATTACACTTCGGGGCCGGGTTAATAATTAATGTTTAATTACTAATTGTTCATTTGAACATGGGAATCGGGCCATCATAGATAAAATATCATTTACTAAAGACTAATGACCCTGCTTCTCATGTTTTTATTCTGGGATTATAATTATCATCCGCCTTATGCTTCGCAGGGCAAAGCCCAATTACCTAATGACTAATCTTTCAATTTTCCTCCTGCAAAATAAATCTATTCCCTTTTCCCCTTACCTTTTCCCCACGCCTATTCACTTCTTCTCAGAGCATACACCGTTTGTCATTTGTGAAAAAAACCGAACACCGGATTGGATGAAATAATGTAAAAAAACAACAACGACAAAACAAAATTCCAGTAAAACCTGATGCAAAAAATGGAGGATAAGTTTTTTGAAGTTTTGGGAATCCAAGAAGCTCCAACGGGTTTAGTTATTATCGATTCAGCTTATGTAATAAGACAAACCGTCTTTCAAAAACAAATTACTGCTTTACGAGTCTCGTAAAGTGTATTCGGGTGCCTGTTTGTATCTTTAATAGATAAACTCCTGTGGAAAAATTTGTTCCTGAAACTTGAATCGCCCTTGTGTAAACTTTTTGTTTTTCAACCATCCGACCGGAAATGTCCGTCAGCTCAAACTGCTCAATCATTTCTGACTGCGATGTCAATTTTATATTTAATGTTTCTGAAAACGGATTAGGGTAAACAACAATATCACTACGTATTCCCGGCTGCTGAATCCCCAGCCAGTCGACAACAGGAGTTTGGGTGATATTAGTTGCAATTCCCGGATTCAGATCAAAATAAATATATGACGTGTTTTCAATTATCGCACCCATCAGTAAATTACTTTTTGGTTTTATTTTATATTTAATAAAACCGTGACTGGCAGGTTCGTTAACATTTGAATCAGGTAACAATATATTATTAAACCTGAACTCCATCAGGTTTCCCGGATAAAGAGTAAAGTATCCCGGATGACTCATTGAAATGATTCTTAATGATGAAATGTCTAGCAGTCCGGATAAGGTATCAAGTATTACCACCTTAAAGGCAGTGTCATTACCGGTATTCTGAAATCGGATAGTATACAACAAATCAATTCCGTTTGCAACCTGTGCCTCCGTGATGGCTGTAGCAGGAACGACTTCCTTTGAGTTGGGGTCATAACTGGTAACAACTACTTTTATTGAAGAATCTGCATTGTTGGAAGGGACATTATCACCAATCAACGGTGTAATGTTTACAAAGGAAAAAATAGTATCTCCCATCACTGCAGCTGAATCAACCCTGACGAGTACATTAACGTTCATCGACTGCAATGGCATCAGGTTAGAGTAACCCCACTGCATCGTGGGCCAGTTAGTCATAGAAGGAACCTGTGTAGTACTTACAACGGTTAGTGCCGAATCCATTATTAAGGTTACATCCCCCGATTGAGCCGTTGCTCCGCTATTGGTGTATGTAATGTTGTAATTAAAAACCATTCCGGGTCGGGCTGGCCCTGTATCTGTAATGTAAACAGATAAATCAACTTCGGTAGTGTCAATGGAGAAAGCAAAATTGTTCAGTGAATCAATCTGGTTGGAATTGGTAAAATTCGCACTATGAACAAGGGGAACCGGTGCAGTCAGGTAACCAGGATATGATGGTATATTTACCGTATAGTTCCCTACAGGCACGTAAGCACTGAACCGGCCATTGTTATCGGTAGATACAAACAGGTTGCCGGTTCCAAAATTTACTATTAAATTCTGTATTCCGCTTTCATTTAAATCCTGCAAATTATTCCCATTGTAATCAAGGAAAGCCTTTCCATCAATCCGGTTTGAAGAAGGATCGCGGGAATAGTAGGATATGAAAAACTCATTCCCTGTTGTAGGCGTGCTGATGGTAAGGCCCGGACCTATCTGAATGTCTGTTGCGCTATATACTCTTCCTGAAAAATAAAAGTGCGTATCGTCCTTAACCCTTGTTCTCGGGTTTTGATTATCCGGTAACCGGAGTATGTAAGAGCAGGTTCCCGAGGTATCAATCTGTGTCATGTAAATTCCCGGGGAAACAAATCCATTATCGGGCAACTGAGGAAAGCCGAATCCGTTGTTGACGATGGAATCGTTCAGGTACATGTCGAAATTTAACAATCCCTGATCATCCACATAAGGCATGGTTGTCATGGTACCGGTGATGCTCGAAGTGGTCTGCATGGTTTTTACCCATACCAGGTTGGCATCCTGATCATAGCGGGCCAGATAAAAGCAGCGATGATTTGGCGGTGTTGTAATATTAGTTACCCCTGCCTTCGGATCCATATCAATGGTTCCCTTGTACAATCCATGCAGGTAAACATAATCGTATTTATCAACGATGATTTCAAAGCCCGAATCCTCGGGATATTTATAACCAAATGCAAAATTCAGGTTGTTGTCGAGTTTTATAAAAAACCATTCATTGGAATTAGTGGATGTGGAACCGTAAAGATTGAACACTTGTGGACCGGGGTCGACATCATAACTGCCTTCAAAAAGACCTCCAATGTAGATATTGTCATTACTGTCAATACCCAACTTTATTAAATAGAAGAAGGCATTGGGGTCATTGCTCTGTATAACTTTAGCAGTAATAAAGTTACCTGATGAATCAAACTTGGCAACAAATCCGTCATACCAGGAAGAGCAATTAACAATAAAATTTCCCGGACCGGGATCCAGATCAGCCGTTCCCCACTCAAATGTACCGGTTATGATTAATGAGTTGTCGCTTGATGGGTTGAAACGGTATAAGTGAATGTTTGTTGAAAACGCTAATCCCCATTTGTAATTTCCCATGGCATCGAACTTTACAAACGCCCAGCCCAGCCCTGTTAAATTCAGTTCACCCACGCCCGGTGCAGGATCCAGGTCATAAGTGCCGGGGCCTCCGAATGCAAGATAAAAATTACCGTCCTTATCCATTTCCACCATCGATCTGATATTCGGGGAGGTGCTGTTATAAGAAAGCGGACGCGCAAACACCAAAGCGCCAGTGGGAGAATATCTGGCAAATACCGAACTGATGCCCGATGTGTTCGCCCCGGGCCCGGGGTCCAGATCTCCATTATGGTTATAGGCAAAAACCAGGAGGTCCTCATTGGGAAATGTGAGCATCTGGTAAATAACCCCATTTTGCGATCCGGTATTATTGAAATGCCATTGCAGGTTAGTTTGTGCACCAGCCTGAAATAAAAGAAAAGTAAATAGAAATGTGAGTGCGATGGATCTGACCATTTTAATCAGTTTACCTGGTGAAGGTAATAGATTTTTTCCCTTCTTTCAACAGCATTAATAAAGGGGATCTGTTTATTGGGGATTGCCGGACACACCCCCTTTCTTTTCTTTTACGGCTAATTAATCAGCTCCGATGAAATCAACCCTGCTCCTGCCGGACGTCCTGTTTCTGGCTTCCTCCCGCTCGCTTCA
>CAZPKJ010000001.1:3644-41959 GCA_964587075.1 uncultured Flavobacteriaceae bacterium
AAACGGCGTAACCGGAGCGGGCTTAGAGATTTTAGTAAGGTTTTGTTTGAACAAATGTCCGTGGCCGGAGACGAAAATTAAAGTATAAAAGAATATCTATGTGCTGTCTTTGTGTTCTTTCTGACATAGTTGTGATACGGGGTGTACCGGATTGAACTACCATGTTCGAATAAAATCATTTATCATTTACAATTTAACATGTAGCATTATTTTGTTATTTCATGCCAAATACAAATGGAAATAAAAACACAATAATTATTACCCAAACCAGGTAAACCGGGAGATACTTCACCATGGCATGCTCCACACGACCGGCAATGGCATCGCGCCGTAGCGCCAGTACAATATTGTAAGTAATGATAAGCATATGCAACAACATCAGCAAATTGGCGCCGAGCACAGCAAGCCGGTTTGGCGTAATACCCCACTCGTTTATGCGAAACAAAATAGCAGATAACGCAATACCATTTACCACCATAGTAACTACCGATAAACAAAGCAACATATACATTCCCGTATTCCCGGCCGTGTTTCTCGACCACTCCGCAACCGTAAAAAATATAATAGCCATTACGCCAACAAGCAATAAATTAAAGACCATCAGAAACTCGCGGTCGTTGTAAGGATCTTTGCCTGTATACAATACCGCCGCCAGATAAATAACCAGCATAATGAGCACCAGCGGAGTAAATATACGTGCAATCACCGGAGAGACTTTGTTAACCAGCTGTGGATTGGTACGCACCAGCCAGGTTCCTGCAACCGGCGCGGCGGCAGCACCAAACACCGCGATATACTCAAAGTAAAATTGTTCAATCTTTAAATCGATAAGGGCAAAGAGTCCCAGTGTAACAGCGGTGAGCAAACCTCCGGCAATCATAATAATGGTAGTCATAACCACCAGGTCGCCATTATAACGCAGAAAGCCTAAACGTGAACGCAAATTATTCCACTGGCCTTCCGCGAAAGCGAAACCGGTAATTGCCCACAGTAATAACGGGAGGTGGATACATGCGAGGATGAGGGTGTCGCTTTGTGGATTGGCGGGAAGCAGATTGATGTATAATGCCGGGGCAGCAAATACGGATGTGATGAACCAAAGATGTGTTTTTGAAACGGTACCTTTCCGGAGAAACCAGGCAGTGATGAAAGGGAAAACAATAAAGGACAGGTTGCGCGGATAAAAGAATTCGGGATCGATGGAAAACAGCTGCGGGATCTTGGCGACTATTCCCGCAAGGAGAGAGGCAACGAGTACGAACACCAGGTCGGCGCGGTTGCCCCAGCTGATGTCGTCGGTAGAGAAGTTAATCCGTTCGTACCATGTTTGTGCAATGACCGACTCACGGATATGAGGATAAATGGTGTTGAATGCCTGCCGGAATTCCGCTTTATGTTCGCGGTACAGCAGCTCCAGTTGCCTGGGATTTTCGAGGTTACTGATGATTTGTTCCTGCATGATCATTTCATTTTATAAAAGATTAATACTAACAACGGTTAGGGGCATGTGTAATTAGCCCGACTGCCTGATTAGCTTTTCAAGCGCGTCGAGGTGTCCGGCGAATGCCTTTCGTCCGGTACTTGTGGCTGAATAGGTAGTATTGGGTTTTTTGCCTACAAACTGTTTGGTTACTTCAATGTACTTCATTTTTTCCAGTGCACCGATATGGCTGGCCAGATTGCCATCGGTGATTTGCAGCTGTTCGCGCAGGGTGGTGAAGTCGACTGTTTGGTTCACCATAAGCACCGACATGATGCCCAGCCGGACACGGCTCTCAAAAGCTTTATTCAGATCTTCAATAAAATTTTTCACCGTTCGTATTTATAATGCATCATAATACCGTACGCGATGTGCAGCACACCGAATCCAAATCCCCAAAGCAGTAACCCGAGAGCAGGATAAGCTGCGGCGACGAGACCGGTAAACACCTGCGCTATGCCGAGATGGCGCACATCATCGAGTGTGTATTTGCCGGCATTGATCAGCGACAACCCGTAAAAGATCAGCGTGGCCGGCGCGATTAACGGCAAGGCATTGTGATAAAGGAGCGCGAGACAAAATGAGGCGCCTGTTAAAAGGGGAATTGCCAGGTTGACAGCGAGCCTCCGGGCTGTTGCATCCCAGGCAGGCTGTTTGGCAGCTCGCGCTTTGCGGAGAGTGAGCAAGGCTGCGGCTGACATTGACACACTGAACACCACGATGGCATCAATAATAATAAAGGAGTAAAAAGCCGTGTTTGGTTCGCCCGATCCTGTTGTGGCCAGCAGGTAATAGGGCGAGTCGCTGTTCCACACCCCGAATGCAAGGTAAACAGCAGCTACTCCAGCCAGTGCGGCCACACCGGCAATAACGCCACTCATTCCGCTCAGCGAGATAAACCTCGACGACCGTTCCATCATATTGCGGATATCCCGCAACGACTCTAAATGTTCTTGTTGCTTGTCCATGAATTTGGAGTTAAAAGTACTTTGAAATACAAAGTTAGTATTATAACTTAAATGGACCAGGTTTAATTACCTAAAAAGACATAAGTAGCTGTATATGAGTAAAATAAAAATTCGACTGTGGTTAACTGAAACCCTGCGGGATACCTATGGAAAATCAGTTTTGGGTGTAGTCATTGATTTACATAAGCAATATCGAATCATTTCAAATATGACCCATTCAGTGAATTATTTCTTTTGTGAAATATTGGTAAGCCTTCTAAAGTGGAGTTACCAATCATGATACATGGGTTCAGATTATGATTATTTATTTACTAAATTATATTTATAAAAATGATTCTGATTTTGTGATTACGTAAGCTGCATTACTTTTCCGGTTTCTGCCTGAGGATAAATTTCCCGATTTTCAAAATCACATATTCCTGCTCATTTCTATAAAAGTATTTACCTGAACACAAATAACTTCCTTAACTCACGATTATATTCGAGAATAAAGGGTGATTTAAAATCTCATAACCATGCAGGTCAACAAAAACTATGCAATTATTTAATGGGTCTGTTTTTAGTCGGAGTGTTGTTGAATCAGAAAATGTATTTGGATACAATTCAGCAAAATCATTGTTTAAATCGGGTAACGGGTTTAATCCGGTATATGTATCGCAATGACAAAAGGTTGTTACCAAAAGTTAAGTTTGGTTCTCATCATCAAATAACAACCCCCAGCCCTGGCCGCCGGTGTATTGCCATTGCAACCTTTCGATAGAGGTTTCAATTCCATCTATCCATGTTTCAACCTTTTATTAAAGTTCATTAAATTACCCAATCACTAATTTAAACAAGGGACTATTATGCATTCTTGCTACTACGCTTATTTCTTAATAGTCTCAGAAAAAGAAACTATTTTCATTGCTTTACTATTTTACTGAAGTTATATTTTTCATTAACTGTCACTTTCAGTAAATAAATGCCACTAAGTAAATCCTCTTTTAAAGCCAGTTTAAGAATTTCATATGCTTTAATGTTTGCAAACGATTGAGAAAATATTTTGCTTCCGTTCATTGTAAACAAATCTATTAAAACCTTACTGTTTTCTGATTGATGGAATTGAATAAATATATTATCATTAAAAGGGTTTGGAAGAATTTCAATATTGAATTTAGCATCATGTTCATTGGGGGAAGTTGTAGTACAAAGCAAACAGTTTTTCTGAAAAACAATACTGGTATCGGTTGTGATAATAGAATCAAACTGGGCGCCTGAAAGGCAATCACCCTTTAACTCGAATTTTAACCAGGGAAGTAAATAGCGATTAATAACAATATGCTGTTGAGAACGTGTAATAGTTGGTTGTGGTGTGCACGTTGCTTCGCCAAAACTACACAGGAAATTATTATTAGCCATTTGGCAATGACTTCCGCCATTAATACTTACAAAAGTTTTGCAACTGCTTTGCAAGGAGTCGAACATTGGTATTTGATTAGACGGAGGAGGCGTAACACAGTCATTGCCTCCGGCAATTATTAATGAAGGAATGCTAAGACTTGCAGCTGCAAGTATAGCAGAGGGATTTGTTTCAGCAGGTGCGAGACAGGCCAACGTTTTCACTGCCGGACTATACTGTGCAGCAAGAAAGGCAGAACCACCGCCCATACTATGACCCATTACACAATTCATCGTATCAACACGATTATAAAACAGTGAAGAAGCGTTTTGGCCAAGTGCCGTTAATTCAGAAAGTACAAAGGCAATGTCTTTACCAAATTCAATATGTGAGGGAGCTATTCCGCCTTCGGTTTTCGGAAAGGCAATAATAAATCCTTCGGGTACAACAGCATCCCATATATTCTGATAAGCATCCCATGTCATTACAAATCCGTGACCGAAACTGATTAAAGGAAACTCATCATTGGTAACCGTTGAAACAGGTACATTATTTCCTGCAACATCAGCAGGATAATATACCTCAGTAGGAATGGAACGGTTGTTTCGATTGGTATCAATAAAGGTAATGGTAGTATGTCCGATTTGAAATGGTTGAGCAAAAAGGTTGTTGCAAATCAGAAAGACAGTAAGAATAATCAAATTTCTTTTCATTTTATTTTAATAGTTATGAGTCTAAGTCAGTGCTTTAATTTTCAAATAATAATTACTTAACGGAATTTGAAGGATAAGTTTTTGTTCTTCGATAAGTTGAAATATAATAATGGCAGTAAATATTTCAGTAACAGACCCTATTCTGTATTGGCAATTTTCAGGTTCAAGTGGATTGGATTTGAATGAATAAATAATGTCATCACACTTTTTCAGTTCCACTGCACCCAAAAACGAATTTTCCTTTACCAGATGATCCGGAAAGTTATCGATGCAGTAGTTATAATCACCGGATTGAGCAAATCCGGGCTGTAATTCCGTTAAAAGCCCTATAATGAATAACCACTTTCTTATCATAAGTTAAATGTTACAACGGCAATTTGACTGTAGAACCTATTTGCCTAATTGTAAAACATGCACGTAAATCAGAGAAAATCGCCAGTGCAAGTCTCTTACCTGTTTTCGGTTTTATAATTTGACAAATTTAAGGGTGGTTACTTTAACGTCACCTATTTGAAGAAAATATAATCCTCTCTGAAGCATTGAAACATCCACTAAATGAGATTCTTTTATATGTTCTGTTTTAATAGTCCTGCCGGAAATACAAGTTATTCTCATACGCGTTCCGGTTAGGGAGGCATTGGCGTCAATATGAATGACATCATTTGCCATATTAGGAAATAATTCAAGTGAAGAGGCTTCAATCGGATTTACCAATGTTATTGTTTCGGAATACACATTTGAAATTTCCTGCGCCGTAAGAGCCCGATTCCAGATTCCAATGTCATCCATGCATCCATTCAGAAAATAACTGCCTGGCGGCGATTGCGTGTCATGTCCGAAACGCATAACAGCAGTGCAGTTTGCATTGAAAATTAAACCTCCGCCGGGATGGCTGCTTGAAAGAACCCCATCAAAATAGAAATCAACGGTCGAACTCTGATGGTAAACAAGGGCAACATGATGCCAGATACCTGGTGAAAGAGTGGAATCACTTCTTATACTGGGGTCAGAGCCCTGTGATGTTTTCAAATCCACCTGGTTATTGTAAAAGCTGTTGGCTACTAATAACCACCCGTTATAACTACCTGCCGCCCGTTTTACAAGAAAGGCTGTTGCAGAAGTATTATATGCATTTATTTTAACCCAAAATGTGATAGTGAAATCGGTATTGCTCAGCCGAAATGAGGGGGCATCAGCTACTTCAATATAATCTGTTGTGCCATTAAAACTGTAGGCGCTGTTTGGGGTAGAATGGCGGTCGGAAGTAAGCGTAGCGCCATTTACTGCTCCATGATATCCGTTTCCGCTGGCATCATTTGCATTACCGGCAAAGCCCCACCAACCTAACAAACCTGTAGCAGGCACATAGGGTGGCAATGTTTGTGCAAACAACGCTGAAGAAATAAAACAAAACGTAATGATTGTTTTTAATGTCTTTTTTGTTTTCATTTTGTCAGTTTTATATTTTGTAAGATTAATTTTAAAGGCGGAATACGCATTTTCAAAATCCTGATTTTATCTATACCAGAATGCGCCTGCTCCCGGATACTACGCACAAAACCCCTGTGAACCGGGCCTGTCATCGGGGATACGGTATGAGCGAAGTAAATATAAAAAAGGATTTTGATTAAACAAAGCGTAATAACATATTTAATCACGCAGCAAATATTGTATAAACTTAGAGGAAGAAAACAAGTTAATGCGAAAACGGGATAAAGGATTTTCCATCGAAGCGGTATAAGCCCGTGTTTCTGGTTCCAATCCAGAGGTGGCCGGTTCGGTCTTCCAGTATGGTCCACACGGAGTTGTTACGCAGGCCATGACCGGATGAAAAATGCGTTGAGGTTTTTCCGTCGTAGCGGCATATCCCCCCATTGTCGCTGCCAATCCAGATGATTCCGTTGCGGTCTTCGGTGATGCGGGTGATATTATGGCTGCCACACAACTCCTGTGTTTTGGTAATGTTCGTAAATGTTTTGCCGTTGTAGCCCCAGGCTCCGCTCCAGTTGCTGAACCAGATCATTCCGGTTTTATCCTCCAGCACGGGCCACAGCCAGCCATGGCCATCGGGGTTAAAGCGCTGCAGCGATTTACCGTCGTACCGGAACACGCCCTCATTGCCCCGTCAGCCGAGCCAGTAGTTGCCTGTCTTATCCTGCAGGATATATTCCACCCGGTTGTCGAGGAACCCGGTACGTTGGGCAGAGCCGTCATTCACTGTAAAACGGGTAAACCCGGTGCCCTGATATATAAAAACACCCTCCGTGGTAGCGATCCACAATCTGCCGTCCTGATCCTGAAAGATGCTCCACACATCAAAAGAATTCCCTGCCGCCTGACCGGAAGTGTTGTGCGAATAAAAATAACCATCCCGTGACAGGGGTACGGCGACACGGGTAATAGTTTTACCATCATATCGGCAAACGCCATTGTTTGTTCCGAACCAAACATCGCCCGACCGGTCAACTGCCGCCGACCAAACCGTAAGGCTGCTTAGTCCGTGGGCCATGGTGTATTGTTTAAAGTTTTTCCCATCATAGCGGTACACCCCATCACCGGTAGTTGCAAACCACAAATGGCCCCGCGCATCCTCCACGCCGCAGTGCACATTATTATAAACACTTGCACCCTGAGTTTTAACAAGCTTGTCCTGACCACTGCAAAACGAAACACTACCAAGCAGGAGGAGGAAAATTTTAAACAGGAGAGGGAGAGGGGGCATGGGAGAATAATTAGTTTAGCTAAAGACACAAAAACCAGGAGGAAAAGTCATTTACTGATTCCCGTTACTTTCTTCCAGGTCAGATGATGTCATTGGTAACTCCGTATCAAACTCCCCAATAAATTCATACTTACAAAATTTATTCAGGCAATAATGTTTTTGACTTGGAATTAATTGGTGATAAAGATCTTCAAATTGTGTACGTGCACCGCACTTAGGGCATGTAGTTGGTTGCTCGAGGTCGAGGAAGTGGATATTCATAGTTTAAAATTACTAATTCAGGACTGGAAAGCCGATGGATTTTAGAAATAAGATTACACAAAATTATTTACAGGACCGAAGCGAAAGCAAGTGCGCCGGTCTGACACTCGACTTGCCCTTGACAGTTATGGAGCAACGCGCTACCTTTGCCTGGTGAGGTGAATGATTTTTAACCTGAACTGTCAGATCAAGTCTTAACTATTACAATTAAATTGCTTGCAGCGTTGGCTTGTACGTTTTTTAAGAGTGTATTTTTTTGTGTGAGAGCTTTTTGTGTTTCCATCTATTTCTTGAATTTAAAACCTGCCTTCAATAAAGTTTTCAAATGCTTTTTAGCAATGTCCTGATGAAAAGAGTTTAAGGGTTTCAAACCATAAGCAAGGTCAGCCAAGTATGCCCTTTCATTTTGTGTTAGCGTTTTTATTTTAGAATCCCATTCAACCATTTCTGTCAGAACCTTTGTGTTCATCTTAGTGGTTTTAACCAAAGCATCATGGTCAGTTTTCTTTTCACTTTTTGGTTTAGAATTTATTTCGTCAATCATTTCTAAAATCTCAGGAGCCTTCTTGTTTACGATGTCAAGAATATTTATTCCACTGTTCCTTTCGTAGTCAGAAATTTTTGTGTTGCCTCTTAATCTGCCTGCAAGAATGTATGCAACTGTTTTCTGATGCTCACTTAATTGCTCTGTAGTTCTTCCCCAATCTTCTATTTTATTCCATACTTCCGGTGGAACAGTCCTTATGGTTTCAAGTTCTTCGTGAATTTGAACCAGTTCTGTTTCTTCGTCTGCAATGCGTTTGCGTTGTGAGGGATTCTTTGGGTCTTCAAAATCTGATTTGATTGTTTTGAAATCAATGTCAAACTTTTGCTTCTTCAACTCATTCCAACATTCTTCCTTCTTTGCCCATTCACCATACAATGCTCCAGGTGCTTTTGTCTTGATGAAATGTTCAACATCTTTCATCAATTCGTAAAGAAGTTCTTTGAGTGGCTCTGACAAACTTTGATTCTTCCAGATTTTATAAAGATCAAGTTTGTAATCAGTCTGATAACCGAAATAAGAAATGGTGTAGGGAACTGTCAGGTAACGCATGTCGCCTATTGATTTTGGTTTTACTCCATAAAGTTTTTCTGCTGTCCTGAAAAGAATTGCTTTCGCAATTATGTCCTCATAATAAATGCTGTCAACTTTCTTTTCCAAATTGAAACCAATGAACTGTACATAGTTTTTTTGATTTCCTTTTACAACCCAATGAGGGCCAACAACAATTTTCTTTCCGTCAACTTCTTCACGATAAGCATTTACATACTTAGCCAAATCTTCTTTGGTAAACATTTGACTTTTCAGATTCTTCAAATCAAATGCTTTCTGTTTCGCTTTTGTGAAACCTTCTTTTGCTCTTGCGTTCTTGTATTGTCCTCTTGCTCTTTCGTAAAACCATTTTGTTTGTTGTGCGGTTTGTCCGGCAACATGCGGTGCAAATATGTTTCTTGATAATTTTTCAAGTTCAATGTGATACGGTCTGTTTGAACTTAAATCAGAAACAGAAACTTTGTTCTGTGTGTTTGCATATTCTGAAATCTTTGAAACAATCTCACTGAAATTACTTCTGTCTTTCACAACTGATAACTTAACCTGAACAAAAATTCCAGAAATGTCTGCCTTATCTTTTTTCAGGGTGTGATAAATAGATGCTGTTGTTTGTCCTCCGTTCACAATCTGAAAATCTTTGACCCTGGAAATCAAAAAACCTTTTCCGTCTTCTGACTTACTCAATTCAAGTTCCTCTGCTGTGGCTGCAATCCCGTTGTTGTATGCAAGAAACATGTGTGGTGCACCAATTATTGTTTTTCTGATTCCTGAATTTATTTTGCCAGTGAACTGCAAAAATGAACGAACATTCTGTTCAAGTAATCGTGAACCATATCGTTCATAAATTGCGGCTAATGCAATTCCTGGCATGATTGCCAGATAAGATTGATACTGGTCGTTCTCTGATGGAGAAATAATACAGGGAACTTCAAACCCTTCTTTCTTAAAATCAATTTCTATTGGTATGTGTGACTTCTGTGTAATGTTGTAGAGATAGTTGATGTCAATAACACGAAAATAAATTGGAATGCCTGAAATTGTTTGGCTCTCTGGATTTTCTCCAGGATAAATTCCATCGGTCAGAATAATTGCATTTGCTCTGACAAGATTTTCTTTCAGCAACTCAGAGTTTGCAAGTGTGTGAGCAAAATCAAAAATGGGTGAAGATTCTTCAATTTCATTTACATACTCTTTGTATTTCGCCTTGCGAAAAAAATTTGTAATCCGTTTTACTGCTGTGTCAATTTCATCTTTTGGAATTCTTTGTGGTTCATTATTGCCTTTGAAAACTGTGATGAACAAGTCAACCGTTTCATAATTGTCCGGCTCTGCATAGGCATTTATCTTGTGTTGGTTCTTTGTTCCGAATTGTCCTTCATCATAAGCATCTCTCGCATTTTCTGTTTCACCTGCATCACTTAACAAGTCAAGTGCAGTCCTTGTAAAAATCTGCTCCTGGTTTCCTCCATCTTCTTCCGAACGCTGAATAGAAATTATATCCTGCAATAAGGAATGATAAAACTTTTGGAGCTCGTTATGTTCAAGTGAATTGCTCATGCAAAAATTAAAGTTTGAAATACTTCCTCCTCTGTTCTGATAAAGTCAGAACATTGAGAAACTACGATTGAATATTTTACATCACCAACTCCGTTACGAATATCTCTCTCCTCAATTCTCGGAAAACTGTTTTCCACTTTGTAAAAAACTTCCTGCCGTATGAAATAGCCGAAGTCAGTGTAAAGGTTTCGGTGATGGTCAAAGAAACTTGCTTCAAGTAATTTGTTCCTGAACTGATTCAATGCAGTGAAATCTGAACTTAGAATTTCACTCACAGCATCCACAATTTGATTTAATGTTTCACCTGACTGTTGCCTTGTTTCCAATGAAAGGTGATTGAGAAAAAGATTGTCAAGGTTTGTTGTATCAAGTTGTCTTTCGCTGCTGATGTGAATTTTCTGATGATTGTTTCCATGAGTTGTTTTCACTTCAACACTCCATCTTCCAAACTGATAATCTCTGATTTGCTTTTCTGAACCTATCCATGAAATCACAACATTCTTGAAATCTGAATTGGCTTGCAAAAACTTTCGCATGAAAAATAACTCTCCGTAAAGTCCTCTTTGTTCTTCCGGTGTCAAACCTTGTTGTTTGAATCTTTCAAACAAGCTTTGCCATTTGATTAAACGATTGGAATAATTTTTCAGAATCACTTTGATGTCTGATTCATTTATGACAGCCTCCAAAACATCTGCAACAAGCGTATCAAAAACATCTTTGAATTGCTTGTCAACCAAAACCAAATTCAGCAAAAGAAATTTGTTGTCGTCAGGGTCGTAAATCTTATCAAACTTTAATCCTCTGAACTCATACTTGAAATTGAAATCTTTTCCTGCTGCAAAAATAGTTCTGATAATAAGCATCCTGTATGTCTCTGGAAATTTTATTCCAAGAAACACTTCACATCTGCTTGTGTCAGAATAACGCAACTTAAACAGTCCCGCAACTGCTGAACTGTTCGCTTCAAGTTGTGTCCATATTTCTCTAATCCGTTCCAATGGTCAAATCGTTTTGGTCAAGTTCATCATCGTAGTCAAGGTCTTTTGTTTTAAATTGCTGATTAACTGCATATTCAACTTTTTCATCGTTCTCAATCTCAGGAAAACTTATCGCAATTCCAATGATAGGTTTTTCAGAAATAGTTTTTGTGATTTCTTCTTTTGTGTTCGGGTCTTTGGACTTTACATCAAAATTCAATGGGTAAATGAAAAGCAAACCGTTCTTATCATTACGAATCCACTTGATTCTTTTCCGGCTTGGAATGTCAGGGTAATCCCGTTTCTCGGGTTTGTCTTTATCTTCTAAATCATAATCCTGTTTTGTTGCTTGCATCGCTGCATCTACTTCAGCTTCTGTTAGGTCAATTAGTTCATGCCGATGGTCGGTGATATTGAACTTTGCAATTTCATAAGTTGCATCATCCGTGCTGATGTTAGTTCTGTTAGTCAATCCAACTTCGTTTGAAACTCCTGAAAACTTAAAATAGTTTTTTGCTGTAGAGTTGTTAATTAAAGCAACTGTCCAATTGGTCAAGTTGTGATTCTTCACTTGTGCGTTGATGTAATCAACCATTTTGTTTGTATCAATGACTGCCTCGTTGATTTTATATTTCTGGAGAAATGCAGTAATGAGATTGTGATTATTTTCTCCTTGCCAGACAAATTTCTGTAAATCATTTTCAGAATTAGGAAGTTTTGAAGCCGTGTTTCCTAAAGCAAAAAGCATTTCATTTACCGCTTCATAGTTTTTGTTGAATGAATTTCCATCAACTCTGAATTGGTATGTCTGTTCAAGTTCACCTGAATAACTCAACTGCATTAACTGGTGATACTTGAATTTCAAAGGGGAAGTGATTTTCAAAACTCCTGGATGCGTTCTCACTTTCAATCCAAATTCTTTTGGTGTTTTCTTCAACAGAAACATATAATCAAAATCTCTACGCATTTCCTCTGATGCAATCGTTATGTGTTTATACCAACCAATCAATTCCTTGCTTGTGAAAATTCTGCACAAGTCAGCATATCCGGGTCTGTAACCAAACCATCTGCCCATCTGCATGAGTGTGTCATACATTTTAGCAGCACGCAAATAATAACTGACTGTTAAACCTTCTAATGTCAAACCTCTTGAAAGTTTGTCGCCACCTACTGCAATCACTGAAAGATATTTCCCTTGCTGCTCTGAATAGAAGTAATCAAGCGGTGAAATGTTTTGATGTGAAAGCTGTTCAACCTTCTTATCTCCGTGAACTGCTCTCACTTCCATTTTTGAAATAGCCGGATAAATTTCCTTTTCAACTTCCAGCCACGCAATGGGAATAATTTCAGGGTCTTTGTAAATGTGGGAATTCTCAATGATTTTAGAAGTTGTCGGCACAAATTCTTTTTTCCAGAGTGCTTCAAGGTCTTTCATTAAGTTACCCTGATTTAGTTCAATTTGCTTCTGATAAAATTTCAATTCCTTATCAACCAAAGTTGCAATCCTGTCCTGCCATACAATGTATCTTGAAATATGAATCAGCATTGAATTGTGAACATCAATTTGCTTTCTTACTCGCCTTGCTGCGGATGAAAGAACAAAACACATCAAAGAATATTTCAAACTGCTTGGTAATTCATCTGGAAGTGGGTCTTCTTTTTTATGCTTGTCAGGCACAAAAGATTTTGTCATTGCAAATTCTATTTCAACTCCGGCAATTAAATTCTGCAATTGTTCCTGTGCGTTGGATGCATCGAATACCTGATAATCTTTTGCTAATCTGATTAGCGGTAATGGTTCTTCTGCTTGTTCGGATGAATTGAGTGGTGAAAGTCCGAAAACTTTTGCAGGTCCAATATAGTTTGATGGTGAAGGAAGGTTAATGATGAAATCTTTGGGAAATAAATCTTGCCCAACTGTAAATTCAAAATCTTTAATAGTAAGGTCTAAACCTTTGTAAGATTTTTCTTCAAGGATTGGAATAAAAATATTTGCAAATGGAGTTGCGGTATAACCAACATAAGCACTCTGCTCAAAGAGTGAAAGCAATGCTCTGATACAACCGTTAATCGTTGAAACATTTTTTCTGCTGACATTGATTGATGCATTATCCGCTTCATCATCAATAATTAAAATGGGTGTGTTTCTAATCACAACTTTTCCATCAGGCATTTTATCACCCCAAAGTGAAAGCCATGTAATAAGGTTTTTTAAAATTGAACCATTCTTTTTAACGACTGCAACAACAGGGTCTGAACCTTTTATGCTGACACGAATTGAATCAGCAACCTTGCGATTAAAGTCACCATTCACTTCTTCAATTTCGCATGAAGTGAGGGAATGAGGAATCAAATCACTTTTGTAAAGCCCAACTCCAACCAGATTATTATTTCTGAAATTTCTTAATCCTCCTTTTGTTGTTCTTCCAATGAAACCCTCATCAATTCGGATTTGAGTTTGACTTCTCAATAAATCATGCATACCTGCTAATACGATTATCAGTTTGTAACCTGCATCAGCCGCTTTGTTTATTAGTCCTGTGTAGTTGGATGTTTTTCCTGACTGAACTTGTCCAACTACCATTCCTCTTTTATCCCATGCTCCAAGCGTTGCAGGATTTGCAATGCGGTCTAGAATATCATCCGTAAGATTATCAAGATGGTTGATTGTATCTGGTGCAATTTTCTTTTGCAAGTAACTCAGGTAACGATTCCAAAAGTTCCACTGTATATTTCCTTTCCTGTCCTTCAGCCACGGCACATAACCTTCATCAGTGTCAAGAATTTTATAATCTTCCGAAAAAACTGAAAAGGTTGCTGTCAGAAACTTGTAGAGTAATTCTTTTTGTGATGCTAAGTCAGGAAATATTTTCAAAGCATCGTCAATGGAATTGTTTATGTCCGCTACTGATGGATTTTTAATTCCACTCAATCGGATTATGCAAATGTTTTTAGCTTGTTCAATCATTTTCTATTACGGTTTCCAGATACTCTGGGTAGTGATTAAATGGTTCAAGATTTCCTATTATCGCTTTAGCATCTTCTTTTGATTTCCCTTGTTTGACAAGTGAATCAAAAATCGTTTTCATCAGTGTCCAGATGTCGTCATGCTTCACGCCTTCAAATGGTTTTCCCTCTGCTTCTGGATTTTCAGTTTCCTTTATGAAAATTGATTTTACCGGAATGGTTTCTTCAATGAATCGCAAAAGTGTTTCAATTGCTTTGTCAGGTTTATCGTTTGCCTGTTTTTTTATTTTCTCAATCAATGGATGCTCACGATTGATTTTGTAAAACCATTTGTCGCCTCGTTTGTGGTCAATCCAAAGCGGAACAAATTTTTGACCTGAATAGGGCTTTACATTTTTTCCTTTGTGTCGGTAAACTTCAACTGCCTGAGCTCTCACTTTACCTGCGTATGCTTTCAGTTGGTCATACATTGCAAGTGGTGGTCGTGCAATTGATTTCTTAATGTCAATCTGCCATTCTGAATCAAGTGAGTTTGGTAAGTTGATTTCTATTCGTGAAAGTTTGTAATGTTCTTCCTTGCGAAACATTCCTAACCAATCTCCCGCAAGCAACAATCTTTGATTGCGATAAATGTAAAATCCCTGCTGCTCATTCCATCCTTTCGGACCTTCACCATCTACATATCCACTTGGGTTTTTGAATTTACTCTTATGAGGTAAGACGTACCCTTTCGCAATTACTTTTCCTCTGTGCAATGGTTCATCGGGATGACCTTGTGTTGCCGGTTCGTTTAGTAGAAACGGATTCCATGCTTCAACTGGTCTGTCCTGAAAATGTATTTTAATTTTTCCGTTTTCAATGAAGCGATGAAACACCATCGCCAAATGTTTTTTCACATGCTTCATTATTTCCAGAAATTTATCCAATGCACTATTATCATCTTTCTGCAAATCTTTTACAAGGCGGTCAATGTCATTCCAGATTACAATTGTTCCAGATTTTATTGTTTTGATTTCATTTTCAAAATTTCCTTTCGGTAAAAAGTTTATCAAATCCCATTTGCCTGTTTTCTTTACTGCATCCAGAATCCAAGACCAGTAAACGGGTTTGTAATTTTCTTTCTTGCTGATTACTGAAAGCAATCTGCATTGAGAAAATGATGCTGTCTTTAAACCCAAACCAAATCTTCCCAAATCTTTTGTTCCTCTGTTGTCAAGTGGGTTTTTACTTCCTGGTCGCATTGCCTGAACCAATTCATCATTGTTCATTCCACTTCCATCATCTTTAACAGCAAGCCATGTTTCAGAACCTTGCCATTCAAAGTTTATCCAAATGTTTTTTGCTCCGGCTGAAATTGAATTGTCAATGATGTCAGCAACTGCTGCCTCAATGCTGTAGCCAATTGCCCGAAAAGTTTCAATCATTGAACTCGCTTCGGGAATTGCAGGAGTAGTTGGGTATTTTGAATAGTCAATCATTTAATTCAGCAAGTTGGTTTTGTGTTACACTCCAACTTATCTGAATTGTAGTGTAGATATTTATTTTCGGGCTTAATTTTTCAGCAGGGTTCTGAATGAAAATTATTTCTGCTTTCTCATTCAAGTTGGAAACAACACAAAGAAAATAATTTTCACCCTCACTTTTTGCAACTGTCCATTCTTTGTTTGTGAAAAGAACTCCGCCTGAAAAATCTGAAAGTCCTTTTACTTCCACAAAAGTTTTCTTGTCCGCTTTTTCAATTCTGAAATCATAACCAACTCCCAAATCTCTGCAATCAATCAACTTTCCATCTGCTGGAAATTTGTTTTCAGAATAATAATTCATGAAAAATATTTCTGCTGCTTTTCCGGTAGGCGCTCTTAGGATAAATTTTGGGGTTGATTTACTTTTTGTTTCATCAGATGCAACTGAAAGCAAATGCTCCTCTTCATCCTTATTCCTTTTAATTTTGCCACTAAGTATGTCATTTACAATGCCACGAACCTGCAATTCATCTAAGTCTTCAAGAGCATTAACTACTCTAACTCGACTTGGACTTAGTGGTCTTTGATACCAGCCAACTCGATGACCAAATAATGGGTCAAATTCATCTCTCCAATTTTTTACAGTATGAGGGTTAATAGATAAGATTTCTCCAATCTTATTGTGAGTTTCGAGTTGATTACCGAAGCCAAGATTCTGATACGCTTGTTCGTCAAATCTTGAAAGGTAATATGACACATATAGCCCGAGTTTGTGATTATCCTCCATTAAAAAGTTTAGTAATAGTTTTTGCTAAAGCTGCAGCCATAAGGGGAGGAACCGCGTTCCCAATTTGTTTGTAGGCAGCTGTTCTTCCGCCTTCAAAGAAATAGTCATCTGGAAATGATTGAATTCTTGCTGCCTCACGAACTGAAATAGAACGAACTTGTTTCTTGTCAGGATAAATGTAATAGTGTCCGTCTTTCGCTATGTGTGCAACAACTGTGTGTGAGTGTCCGGTTGGGTCAACTACTTTGTAACGGTCAAGAAATGCCAAAATGTTTTTGTGTGTCTGCAATCGTTTTGGAAGTTCATCATATTTCAATCTCTGTTTTCCATGCAGCCACTTGTCAATTGCAATGGAATAAATTTCCAAATCTCTTTCGTTGTGATGTCGTGTGATGTGTTGCGTTACAAATTCAACTCCGTTTCTGGTTTCGGTTTGTTTTAGATACTCGTTGATTGGCTTTGTGTATTTCGTAATCGGTAATTCTTGTCCTGGTTTTAATTTGGGAAGGTCAAAGAATAAATCTCTTTTCGTTTGCCATTTGTTCTCAACTGTTTCAAGTTTCGGAAATTGAAATTTCTTTTTTCCTCTGTGTCCGATAATGATTACTCTTCTTCTTCTTTGCAGCACTCCATATTCTTCAGCGTTCAAAATCTGAAAATCGATTGAGTAACCGATGTCAGAAAAAAGTTGAAGCATTTCATTCAGATATTTTTTGTTTCCGGCTGTGAGTAATCCCAACACATTCTCAAACACAAAATATTTTGGTTGGTAGCGAACCAGAAACTTTGCATAGTAGCGAAACAAAAAATTTCTTTTGTCACCTTCCATTCGGTTGGGGTCTCTGCTTCTTCCAACAAGTGAATACGCCTGACAAGGCGGACCACCAATAATCAAATCAACTTTTTTAGAATCAAGTTTCCCATCAATCTGTTTGAAAATATTTTCAATGGTCTTGCCTGAAATTTCATTGTAGATTACTGAATTAATTATTCCGTCAGGAATAATTTTCCAAAGTTCTTCTCTTGAAATTTCGCCTTTCAGATAGGAGAAATAAGTTTTTTGTTTTCTGTTTTCACTAAGATGGTGAAAAGCCAAACGGGTCTTCAATGTATCACATGCCTCTTTGCACATTTCAACATGAGCAACAGGGTGAAAACCTTCACGAATAAATCCTTCTGAAAGTCCGCCTGCTCCGGCAAAGAGGTCTATGTATTTGAGTTTACTCATGTTTAATTTGTCAATGATATTTTGTTAAGTCGTGTCAATATTTTGTTGAGAGTTCTCTCTTGTTTTGTTCCTTTCAATTCACATTCAAATATGGAGAAAACTTTCCAACCTCCGGTCTTCAATCGTGAAATGTTTTCCATGTCAAGTTGTTTGTTGCGATTGATTTTTTGTAACCACCAGTCAGTTCTGGTTTTAGGCACAAAAAAATATTTGCACTTGTCATGTCCGTGCCAAAAGCAACCATGAACAAAGATAGCAGTTCGCAACTTTGGTAAAACAATATCGGGCTTGCCCGTTAGTTTTTTGTCGTGGAGTTTGTAGCGAAAACCATTTGCGAAAAGAAATTTTCTTACCAGAAGTTCGGGCTTTGTGTCCTTGCTTCTGATTTGGCTCATGTTGTAACTTCTCGTCTGTTTGTCATGAACATCACTCATGCTACGAAGGTAAATAAAGCGTTGGGAGATTGCACATTTTTGACTGCCACTGGCGTTGACTTGTGTAAGGGGTGGTAGGCGAAAGTGTGTAATGTACGTAAGCAATAGAGTTTTATTTTGTGTGTGCGGTGGCAGTGTTTTAATTTATTTATTGCGTTGGCTTGAGTGTCAGCTTGTTAGTCCGTACTGTTACGAAGTCAAGTTGCTTGTATGTCGTTGGCTAACTGTAAAAATTTGTTCGTCTGTTTAATTTTTAGCTTTCAAGTTAATGGTTGCACTGTCGCCATAGCATGACCGCTAACTCCCCCACTTCAATAATTCTATATCCCCCTGTCTACACTGCTTCAGGAATGTTATGTTTATTCCCCTATACTTCTTCTCAAAGCGTCAAACAAAACCCGCACCAGGCCGGCAGTGGGGGTGGGGTGAAGGGATGCAGCTTCACACATGCCGGCTGTGGTGGAGTAAATGTAAAAGGGATTATTGAAATAGTCAATTGGTTTTGCAATAGCCATAGTTACCCGCCCTGTTTTTAACAAACGGTGGCGGAGCAAGTCCGCCACCGTCACAAAAAAGCCCCTGTTTAAGGGGCAGGGAACATAGAGGGATCAACTTTTTCAGGTTGCTATGTTCCGAAAATAAACACACGATACAAAGAAACCGTACCTGATACAACCAAAACAGGTGGTTTTAACGGTAAATCAGGGGGGTGAAAACACGGGGTTATCGGCCACAAAATGCAAAAAGCCGGGTAATACTTTTTACTCAAAGTATTACCCGGCTCGCGTGCCTCCCGGTTAATCAGCGCGTTACCGCCACGCTTCGCGTGGTTACTGCGCCTTCGGCAACAACCTGTACCCGGTACAGGCCCGCCGCCAGACCGCTTACCGGAACCTGAATGTTTTGCAGTCCCGTCACTTCGGGGATAGTTATCTCCCTCACCTGGCGGCCTGTAGCATCCAGCAGCCGGATGATGCTGCCGGCTTCACCGCGGTGGGTGTATACCGTAACCTGTACCACCTCCGAAGCTGGGTTGGGATAGAGATTGAGCAGCGAAGGATATCCGCCGTTTTCGGCGATGCCGGTGGCTGAAACCTGCTCCTTGTAAAATTCGTAATTGCCTGTGGCCGCGCCGCCAAAGCCGGTAAATACCAGTTTCCATAGCAGTCCCTGCCGGTCGTTCACAAAAAATACGGTGGAGTCCTCAATGGCCCAGGCGTTGTTGTTGAAGTCGTAATTCTTCCAGCTGTAGCCGATGTTGTTGATGTAATAGCTGAATGACAGCCCCCAGGGGGTCACCGTGGCCTCGTCAACCGGGTAAGCTTTTACCGTCGACACGCTGTCATTGGCCAGTATTCCCGTTACCTTATATAATATAGGTGTGGTCGACATATACTGCATAAAGGTCAGGTCCCACAAATATTTGTTGGGCTCACGGTCAATGGTGGTGTTGTTCACCATGCTGTAGTACCCGAAGTTTTTCCCGCCGAAGTTCGTCTTGTTGAGCGACGCGTTTACTTCGTTGGTACCATCAACATCCGCGTAAGCGAAAAGATAGGTGCCATTTTGCAGCGCCTGTATCCAGAGCTTTTGTACGTTGCCGTTAGCCAGCTTGATAAAGTACAGTGAGTCGCCCGTTACCGCGTGCGTCACAAAATCGTATACACCCCATCCGAGGTCGAACGGATTGGAAGTGTCGTTGGTGATGTTAAACGCTCCTGCCCACCAGCTGGTATCCTGGTTGTGCAGTTCGAAGGAGGGGTTTAGTTTGCCGATGGTGTCGTTAGCCGTTACCGAGGGCCACGCGTTTACGTCGAGGCCCGAACGGAACAGGCGTACATTGTTTTTTCCGTTCACCAGGATGGAAGCCTGGAAGCCTGAAATCTGAAACGCCAGGTCCCAGTTGGTGTTTATTACATTGCTTACTTCGCCGTTCGACATGCTGTAAAACGATTGGTTCGTATAGCCGGCACCGATAGATACTATATCAAACACCTGCCCCTGCGCCTTTACGGGATGAAACGACAGCAGAGAAAGCCCGAACGTGATAATGGAAAGATAATTGGTTTTCATTTTGAATAGTGAGTTTGTTAATTATGAATGTTAAATGTTAAATTTTAAATCGCTTCTTTGCTTATGACTTATGGTTCATGGCCCATTTTATTTTTCACAACCTCTGATACTCAAAACTCGCCGTCCCCTTGTTACCCTGCGAATCGTAGAAGTCGATGAAGCGTATTTTGTATACATACTGCGACGGATCGCGGAGCAGATAATACCGGTCGGTGTAAACGATATACCCGAGGTTGAAGTCATACTCCTTCCAGCTGAACCCGATTTTTCCCGCAAGGGGCGTAAGTGTAAAGCTGCCCATGTGCGCCGACGTTAGTTCCTGAAACGGACGGTAATCCTGGGTGATATCCTGTTTAACAATTTCATTTTCACATCCGGCCCACCGGTTCAGCAGGGCGCCCGTAACCAGGTAATACCGGTACGGTGAATTAACAGGTTCACTGTAATAGGTGTAGGTATATTTTGTGAACACAACATCCCACAAATGTTTCTCGGGAGCAACATCCGCCAGCTTGCCATTATCCTCGAAAGAGAAGTACATAAGAGAATAGTTGCTGTTTTTAGGAATGGTGAAGTCGGTAAGCTGTGTGTTATTGTATAGCGAGTAACGAATGCGGTAGTAGGTATCGGTTACCTCAAGCAACTGAACTTTGCGCCACCGCGGCTGACCAAAATGTTCAACACGGCCGCGATCGACCACATATACCTGGTTCAAACTTTGCCCGGTTGTGTTTGTCCATTTGCCGAACGCCGTGGAGTCGTTGTACAAATGTTCGGTTTCGGTTTTCCATGCTTTGCCGGCAGAGTCGGCGGCAGCCATATCGGTTGTGCCGGTGTTGGCAACAAACATAAATTTTCCGGTGTTCAGGTATACGCGCCACCCTTGCGGGGATGCCTCAAAAGCAAGGTCCCAGGCACGGTAAGGAACAGATTTGGCGGCACCGGTTTCAAAATCGAAATAAACCTGGTTGTCGTAATTAACACCCATGGATGCCGACGCGTTTTGCATGTTTCCCGGTGGCGGAAGCGTTACCGGTTTTTCCTCCTTTTCGCACGAAGCGAAAGCAGTGGCCAGTAACAGGATTAACATCGTCAGCTTTTTCATTTCGTTAACAGCAGTTGAATTTTAACAAAATATGAACGGCCCGTACCCACAGCAATTTCATCGGTACCACCGCTGTGTGCCGTGCCCGATGCTATCGCGTTTATACGGGTTACATCCAGAATGTTTTTTGCGCCGGCGGTTACATACAACCGCTTGTTGAAAATGCCTTTTCGCAGGGATGCGTCGAGGAACCGGTAGCTGTCGTTCGAAAACTGCGAAATGGTATTATCGCTGTTAAGCCGGTACCCTGGCAGTTTGCCATTGTATTTAAAGTAGATCGACGCGGTGAGGTTTGCTTTTTGAAACACATATTGTAACCGCGCGTTGAGGTCGGGACTATAAATATATTTTTTAAAATCGCCGCTGTCGGCATAAATGTTATAACGGCCCGTATACGAAAACCCCAGGCCCGCGGTAAAACGTTTGAGCGTAAACGTATTGGTGATGCTGCCACCGTGCGTTGAAAATTTTCCGAGGTTAATATAAGTGTAGAGCGATTGCGACGGATCGGGTTGAGCCAGCGTGATGGCGTTGCGTACATCGTTATAAAATCCCGAGAGCTCAACAGCATTTTTTATTTTTCCAATGGTTATTTCGCGGTTTAACGAAAGAAAAAAGTTATCGCTGTATTCGGGCAGCAGGTCCTCGTTGCCACGGATGTTGTGGTTGATATCTACAAAATAGAGGTACCGTTCCTTGATGCCGGGGGCACGGAACCCTTTGCCGTATGAGAAGCGTGCGATAGTGTTGGTGGTGACCTGGTAACGGAACATCACCGACGGAATTACCGGCGATTTGTAATCGGTGTTGTGCGCGAAACGGATGGCAGGTTTGGCCTGAAGGGTGCGGCTTATGTTAAACTCACCACTGGCAAAAAACGCGTAATCTCCAAGCACCTTCACATCATCCTTAAAGCGTGTACCCATAGCGTTATCTATCTGGAAGTCGATGCCGGCCTGGTAGCTGATCCCGCCGTTGACCGGATTCCCGGTAAACGTGGCGCGTATCATCCACGAATCCATGGTGGTGGTATCCTGCTGGCCCGCATCGGGAACCAGGCTTTCGCCAAGAGTGACCAGATCTTTCCGGTAGGTATTTTTAACGCGGTTGTAGCGTGAGTACGAAGCTGTTCCGCCAACGGTATAGTTACCCGACATCCAGGAGGTATTTACCTGGTTGGTAAGCCGGGTGGTTTTGTAATATTCATCGAACGCGTAAGCAAAGTAGGGCGATATTTTAGGCGTGCCCTTGTTTGAAACCACCTCATGAAACATATTCAGGCTATAGCCTATAATAAGATTGCGGCAACTGTACCGGTAGCGGGCGTTTCCAAACAATTGTTCTTTTGGTTTCCATTCCTGCCATCTTCCCGTATCGGCGGGCGACCAGCCGTCGAAATAATTTCGTCCGCCTGACATCAGTACCGATGATGCGCCGGTGTTAAAGCCGGCCAGTCCGTCGGCGTTGTAGTGCCCCGACGATTCATGAAACAGGTTGACCTGCGCTTCGGCACGATTTTGCGCCTGTTGTTTTGTGATAAGGTTAATCACACCTCCCGACGCGTCGGTACCATAGGACGCAGCCATGGGGCCGTTCACTACTTCAATGCGTTCAATATGGCTGAGGTTTAGCTGACTGATATCAATGTTGCCATCGAGGCGGCCGATAACAGGAACACCATCGACCAGAAATTTTATATGCTGTCCGCTGAGTCCGTTCATAGTGAGGCCCGAGCCGAGCAGCTGATCCTGCGAAACACGCATGTTCAATTGTTGTTCGAGCACTTCGCCGAGGCTGGATGCGGCCCGGTTGTCGATTTCGCTTTTGCTTATTACCATTATCGGATGCACACTTTCGCCGGCGGTACGTGGCAGATACTCCGATGTTACCACCACCTCTTTCAGATTTATATCACGAACCCGGAGCGTGATGGTAATGTCGTGGAGCAGGTTAAAAAGAGTATCGCTATATATATGGTGCGAAATATGGGAAATAGTAATGATGGTGGCCGTTTGCCGGTCACGCACCTCCACCTCTCCGTTAAAATTGGTTAACAATACTTCCGGGGTAGGGGCGGCCAGGTCGCGCAGCATTACAACCGCCTGACTAACAGGTAATCCGGATGGATTGAGCACTTGTATTTTTTGTGCCATACTACCTATTGGAAGGATTGTAAGAAGAATAAGGAATGCCCTGAAAAATTTCACGGTGCGAAAATACTGAGCACATGTTGTCTGGCGGGGCTGAAGCTAATGACAAAAATCAGTTCGGACAGGTTTTTGACAATGACCTGACAAACGCCGCATTGTTCATTAAAAAGCTGCAAGTGGCAGCAGCTACCGGGACTTTTTTACGAAATTTACGCCGTTATTTAACGTTATATACCCGAATTAAAATCGCATATCATGAGTAAAAACCTTGTTGTACAGGAGATCAGGAGTTTGATGGAAGTTATAAAGGAGCAGCAGGAGCTGGTGCTTTCGCACGATAGCCGGATCCCGCAAATTGAGTTGGATATTTTGATGGGGAACATACGTAAGCTGTATGAGAACCTGATACATTTGAACCGGATGAACACGGTGGTGATGCCTGCACAACCGCCAAACGATTTAATTGCAACTGCCGGAGCCGAACAGGAGCCATCACGTGAAGTGAAGATTGCAGCAGTTAAAGTAAATCCCGAAACAGTTGAAGTGAAGCCTGAAACCAATACCGCTCATCGCGCCACCGAAACGCTGGTGAACGAAATAGAAACACCGGTGAGTGCGCCCCTCACTGAAATTGAAAAAGAGGAGGTCCTTCCTCAGGCCAGTTTGTCGGCTGAACGCACCAGAAAATATACTTCGCCATCCGCGAAAGCGCCGTTAACCGCGTCGTTGTTCGACGACCAGGTAACGGTTGCCGAAAAATTCAAAGGCAGCCCGTCACTGTATGATAAAATTGCCGGAACCAAAGAGGATAAAAGCCTTGCCCTGAAGCTGCAGCAGAATCCGTTGAGCGATTTAAGGAAGTCGATAGGCATTAATGAAAAATTTTCGTTTGTAAACGAGTTGTTCGACGGTGACCTGAACGCGTATAATGATGCTATCGAAAAATTAAATGGCAGTGCGTCGCATGAAGCAGCTGTTACCATGCTCGAAAACGATTATGTTTCTGTTCTGGGCTGGAGCCGCGACGGAGAATCGTTTGTTAAGCTGAAAAATTTAATCGACCGCCGGTTCAGCGCTTAGTGTAACAGGAATTGATTTTTGATAACGGTTAGCTAACGCTATGCATACACGATTATTTTTCCTGGTTATTTTTTTCCTGGCAGTTGGCTCTGCCCCGGCACAGTATGGCGCACAGATGATGCGAAAACTCGCTTCACCGAAGTTTCACGGCCGCGGTTATTATAAGCAGGGCGATGTAAAAGCTTCAAAGTTTATCAGTAAGGAGTTTCGGAAATCGGGGTTGCTGCCTGTTGGAGGCAGTTATTTTCAACCGTTCAGTTTTCCGGTGAACACCTTTCCGGGAAAGATGCGTGTAACGGTGGGCTCACAAACGCTTGTGGCTGGAAAGGATTATATTGTTAGTCCTGCCTGCCCATCGGTAAAAGGTACATTTTCGCTTATGCGCCTGCCTGCCGGCGAGGAAGGAATAACGTTACCCTTGCCTGATTTTACCGCTGCCGGGTTTTCCAATTCATTTATCCTGGTTGATAAATCGGATGCCGATTCCGCCGGTGCGGCAACTCTTGACTCACTGCTTCGTAACCCTCCGGATGTAAAGGGTGTGGTAGTAGTTGAACCGAGAAAACTTACGTGGAGCGTTTCCACGAAAGTGAGCGACCGCCCGTTTATAAGAATAATGAAGGACGTGCTTCCCGCGACAGCGGACCACATTACCGTGGATATTGAAAGCCGGTTTGCTGAATCGTACGCCACCCGTAATGTTATTGGATGGATCCCGGGAACAACCAATGCCGATTCGTTTGTGGTGTTTACGGCGCACTACGACCACCTGGGAAGAATGGGAAAACGGGCACTGTTCGCGGGCGCCAACGACAATGCCAGCGGCACAGCCATGATTATGGAACTGGCAAGACATTATGCTAAGCCTGAAAACCGGATCGGTAAATCGATTTTGTTTATGGCCTTTGCCGGTGAGGAGGCAGGATTGATTGGCTCAAAGTATTATGTTGAAAATCCGTTGCTGCCGCTGAATAAGATCCGGTTTTTAATAAACCTCGACCTGATGGGTAACGGCGAAGATGGTATCATGGTGGTGAATGGTGAAATTCATGAAACTGAATTCAGCCTGCTCGAAAATATTAACAAGGAACATAACTTACTGAAAACGGTTGGTAAACGTGGTACCGCCCGCAACAGCGATCACTACTGGTTCAGTCACCACGGCGTGCCCGCGTTCTTTTTGTACACTACCGGAGGCAGCAAAGCGTATCACGATATTTTTGACACACCCGATCAGTTACCCATGAGTGAGTTTGACGATGTGCAAAAGTTGTTGAAGGAGTTTGTGGGGAAGCTGGGGAAGTAAAAAAGGGGATAAGGTCCATAGCTCGCTGTGGCTCGAATTAATTTTTTCAATGACCTGATGACGTATTGCCCGCCACTCTGCTGATAAATTATATTTTAGCCAGCTCGCCTTTTAAATAATCGATCACTTTTACTTCGGTTGCATCAATGTTGCGGATTTCGCTGAGGTACCACGATACCCAGTCACCGAAATGGATGAGGTAAAGTGAGCGTTGCAAATGTGTTTCGCCTTTTGAATAAACTTCAAAAACGTAGGGGGTGTATTTGGTAACAATCGACCTGGTTAGCTCCATCCTCGACCGAGTGCGTTCGTAATCGGATTCGTTACGGAAAAATACTACCGCCAGTTTGTCGTTGGGAATGGTCCACCCCACCAGTTCGTTATGATTCATTTCGGGGAGCGCGTGGTGCCAGCATAACATTTTCGAGTTCTCATTAATTTGCTGACGGAACCTTATGCACACGCCCTCATAATTTGCCTGGCTGTATATGACCGGAATTTTACGGTGTAGTTTTTCGGCCAGGTAATAGGCTTCGGCGCAAACATGCTCCTCTTCATGGTCGAGCAGGTGGATAGTTGATTCGAGATCATTTTTAAAACTGTCATTGATCAGGCCACAGCCATGTAAAACATAAAACAGTTGTGTAAATGAGTAGGCCAGGCAGGCGCGCGGCGGCATGCCACCGGGGATCACTATATGTTCGAAGCCATTTTTTTGAGCAAGCTCCAATACCTTACCCCCCGACGTTATACATTTAACAATGGCACCACGTTCAATAGCCATGTGCATCGCGCCAAGCGTTTCTTCGGTATTACCCGAATAGGAAGAAACAATGACAAGGGTGTTCTTGCCAACAAAGGCCGGAAGAAAATAATCCTTGTTCACAAACACCGGAACCTTGATTTCATTTTCGGTGATTTGCGCAATGATACTTCCTCCGATTCCTGATCCACCCAATCCGGTGATTAAAACGTTGCTTATTTCAGCAGCCGGTTTTGATATGGATGCTTTTTCGCCAATATCAATAGCCTGGCGCAACTGTGCGGTAAATGAGGCGATAAGTTCTTTCATACAAATGCGTTTATAAAGTGGTTACTAAATTGTTTTTGTGTTCAGTTGAAATTGTCCGAGTATCTCCGATTGAAGACGTATCGATTCATCGTGAATTTGAATAAGCACATTTTTTACAAATTCATCATTCATGCCATTTTCTTTGGAAATCACCAGGCAGTTATCAATAATTTCCTTCCAGCGGTTCAGTTGCAGGATGCTCACGTTATGATCGCGTTTGAGTTCGCCAATGTGCGTTGCTATCTGCATCCGGTTTTGCAGCAGGGATAACAGGCTGCGGTCAATTTCGTCGATACGCTCCCGCATTTCGAGGATCTGCGCGATAACCGGGGTGTCCTCAAAATTTTGCCGGCGCAGTTGTAAGGAAGCTATCATTGCGCTCAGGTCATCGGGAGTAATTTGTTGCAACGAATCGCTGAGCGCGCTGCCGGGATCACAGTGCGTTTCAACCATGAGCCCTTCGAGGTTCAGGTCGTAAGCCTGTTGAGCAACCATTGGCAGCAACTCACGGTTACCGGATATATGACTTATGTCGCAGATAACAGGCAGTTCGGGATAAATAGATTTTAACGAATGTACAATTTGCCAGCGCGGAATATTGCGGTACCCTGAATTTTCAAAAGTATGAAAACCGCGGTGGATGGCGCCAAGGCGTTTGATGCCCGCGCGGTAAAACCGTTCCACGCCGCCAATCCAAAGTTGGATATCGGGGTGCAGCGGATTTTTTACAAATACGGGAATATCGGTTCCGCGCAATACCTCGGCCAGCTCCTGAACCAGAAACGGATTGCCGGTAGTTCGTGCACCCACCCAAAAAACATCGATCTGATTTTTGAGCGCCAGCTCAATATGTTTTGGTGTGGCAACTTCGGTAGCAACGCGCATACCCGTATGTTCACGAACCTGTCGTAACCATTCCAGTGCCGGTTCGCCCATCCCTTCAAAATTACCCGGCCGTGTTCGTGGCTTCCATATGCCTGCCCTGAAAATATTATCGGGAAATCTGGCGGCGATGGCAGTAGCGGTTTCCAGCATCTGCGCAAGCGATTCAGCGCTGCAAGGACCTGCCATAAGCACTTTATCGGGATTACTCTTTAACCACCCGGGTTCCGAAAATTTCATTTTATCCATGGCCTCATAACAGTCACGCGTGGTGAATGTTTCGCACGATTAAGATGCAAAATTAAGCTATTTGAACCTATCGCTGTTGAGAGTGCTTTTCGTTATTCCCTCTTTTTTCAGTTTCTTTGCTGAATTAACACCTTCCCTTTTAAAGCCACTATGAATCAGAAAATCAGTGAATTAGAAAGTAAAATAGCCGCCGCCAAACTGGGTGGAGGCAAAAAGCGTATCGAGGCACAGCATAAGAAGGGCAAAATGACCGCCCGTGAGCGGATTCACTTTTTACTCGACGACAGCTCCTTCGAGGAGATTGGTATGCTGGTTACCCACCGTTCGCGCGACTTTGGATTGGATAAAGAGGTGTACCCGGGAGATGGCGTGGTGACAGGGTATGGTACTATTGATGGCAGGCCGGTATATGTGTATTCGCAGGATTTTACCGTGTTTGGCGGATCCTTATCCGAAACGCACGCCGAAAAAATATGCCGTATTATGGACCTTTCGATGCAGAATGGCGTCCCGGTTATTGGCTTGAACGATTCCGGAGGAGCCCGGATCCAGGAGGGTGTGGTTTCGTTAGGCGGTTATGCCGATATTTTTTACCGCAATACCATGGCCTCGGGGGTAGTTCCGCAAATAAGTGCCATTATGGGGCCCTGTGCGGGAGGCGCTGTTTATTCGCCTGCCATTACCGATTTTATTCTGATGGTGGAGAATACTTCCTATATGTTTGTCACCGGCCCTAACGTGGTAAAAACGGTTACACATGAGGAGGTAACTTCCGAAGAATTAGGGGGCGCGTCGACTCACTCATCAAAAAGTGGCGTTACGCATTTCGCATGTGCCAATGAGTTAGAGTGTATTAAACATATACGGATGCTGCTGAGTTATATGCCTTCGAACTGCGAAGATGAGCCGCCGTTATTGAAATATGACATGGGGGATGAGTTTCGCGCAAAGCTCAACGACATTATTCCTGAAAACCCCAATCAGCCGTACGACATGCGTGAGGTAATTGCTGAGGTTATTGATTCGGAAACGTTTTTAGAGGTTCATAAAAACTTCGCCGAAAATATTGTGGTTGGTTTTGCCCGTCTGGCGGGAAGAAGTATCGGAATTGTTGCCAATCAGCCCGCGTATTTAGCCGGCGTTCTCGATATTCATGCTTCCACCAAGGCGGCGAGGTTTGTCAGATTTTGCGACTCGTTCAATATTCCGTTGCTGGTTTTTGAAGATGTTCCCGGTTTTCTTCCCGGCACCGACCAGGAGTGGAATGCCATTATTACCAACGGCGCAAAACTGTTGTATGCATTCTGCGAAGCTACGGTTCCCCGGATAACGGTTATTACCCGTAAGGCGTATGGCGGAGCATACGATGTGATGAACTCAAAACATATTGGCGCCGACATGAATTACGCTTGGCCAACCGCCGAAATTGCGGTGATGGGAGCCAAAGGTGCGGCGGAAATAATTTTCAGAAAAGAAATTTCGGAGGCTAAAGATAAAGCAGCCAAGTTAAAAGAAAAGGAAAAAGAGTATACCGATATGTTCGCCAATCCTTATAAAGCCGCGGAGCGGGGTTATGTGGATGAGGTAATTCTTCCCGGCGAAACCAGGATAAAACTGATTAAAGCATTCGCCATGCTTGAAAATAAAGTAGCGGTTAACCCGAAGAAAAAGCATGGTAATATTCCGTTGTGAGAAAAGTTAAATAATTTTAAATGCTAAAATTTAAAAGTTAAATAACTTCTTTCCCTTTGCTCTATCCTCCCCGGTGACTTATGACGTACCCTCCCGCATACCCCATTAATCCTTCAATCACAAATTATTATTCGTAATTAAATTCATGAACATACTTTTACTTGGTTCCGGTGGTCGTGAAAATGCGTTGGCATGGAAACTTTCGCAGAGCCCGCTTTGTAAAAAACTTTTCATTACTCCCGGAAATGCGGGTAGCTCACGGTATGGTACAAACGTAAATATATCTCCGGTCGATTTCGTCAAGCTTCGCGGTTTTTGCCTGGAGCACGCCATTAACATGCTGGTGGTTGGCCCCGAAGATCCCCTGGTAAAAGGAATAGTTGATTTTTTTGAGGCCGACGGTCAGCTGAAACATATTGCGGTTATCGGACCGGGCAAAGAGGGGGCAAAGCTTGAAGGCAGCAAGGAATACTCGAAACGGTTTATGCAGCGGCACCACATACCTACAGCAGCGTATGCCAGCTTTACCAGGGAGACCATTCAGCAGGGTTATGCATTTATCGATACCCTGAAACCGCCGTTTGTGCTTAAAGCCGACGGACTTGCAGCGGGAAAAGGAGTGCTTATTATAAAGGACCCTGCAGAGGCGAAGCAGGAACTGCGGGCCATGCTGGAGGAGTCGAAGTTTGGTGCAGCCGGAAGTACCGTAGTAATAGAGGAGTTTCTTAATGGCATTGAACTGAGTGTATTTGTACTGACCGATGGCAGAAACTATGTATTACTTCCCGAAGCAAAAGATTATAAACGCATTGGTGAAGGTGATACCGGATTAAACACCGGGGGGATGGGGGCGGTATCGCCCGTACCTTTTGCCGACAGCAAGTTTATTCAAAAGGTTAATGAACGGGTTATCGGGCCAACGGTAAATGGATTAATGGAAGAGGGTATTCCATACCGGGGTTTCCTGTTTATCGGGTTGATGAATATTAACGGTGACCCTTATGTGATTGAATACAATGTACGCCTGGGCGATCCCGAAACCGAAGTGATTATACCCAGGCTAAAGAACGATTTGGTTTCATTATTTCGGGCTTGCGCCGATGGTACGCTTTCGGACCAGGTAATCGAAACCGATAATCGTACAGCCCTGACCGTTATACTGGCATCGGGAGGTTATCCCGGAAATATTGAAAAGGGGAAAGTAATAACCGGACTTAATGATGTTGACGGCAGTTTGGTATTTCACGCCGGAACCGAAATGAATGGCAACGATATTGTTACTTCAGGAGGAAGGGTGATTGCTGTTACATCATTTGGAAACACTATTGCTGAGGCGCAGCAGGTAAGCATGCAAAACGCCGAACGGATAATGTTCGATAAAAAATATTACCGGAAAGATATTGGCAGTGACCTGATGGGTAAAGGATAATTATTTCTTGTCGGGGCCATCGGCCAAAAAGTTATCACCTCCTTTACGGGTGCTCTCGCCATACCAGAGCCAGAAAGCGGTACCAATAAATCCAACAGCAATAAAGAAAATATTGGCCATACGGCCGATCGGTTTAATGAGAGCAAAAATCCATTCAAATATTGCTGCGAGTCCGTACCAGAATGCGTCCATGGGTTTTTTAGTTTGCTGCAAAAATAATTCATTTTTCTAACCGGAGCAATTTTTTCACCTTTGGGGTTCGGGCCGCACCGGACTACAACCTAAGCATATGATAATCAGAATATTCAAAGAATCGCACCCTGCCGCTTTCCTGGTGGTTCCGGTATTTATTCTGGTTTTCCTCATAGTATCGTGGCACGGGCCGGGCGAATTTGTAGTAAAGAACCCCATGCCGTTGTACGATCTGGTTTTGATGCTCACCGCACAAATTCCCGAGTGGTTGTCGGGCGCTTTGGTGTTCCTGCTGCTGGTTTCACAGGTTTTTCACCTCAATTACATTATAGGCAAGCATGAGGTATTATACAAGAACTCATACCTGCCCGCCTTATTTATGACCATTTTCATGGTAATGATTCCCCAGTTTATTGCCGTTCATCCGGTAATATTTGTCAACAGTATATTAATATTCATACTCGATAAGCTGTTCAGGACCTACAAGAACCCATATCCCTTGCCGTTATTATTTGATACCTGCTTTTTAATTGGCATCGCCACACTTATTTATTTACCATCGGTATCGTTATTTGTTTTGTTCGTGATTGCAGTACTCATTTTGAAGCCGTTTGCCTGGCGCGACTGGCTTGTAGGTATTACAGGACTGTTGCTTCCGTTCTTTTTTGCTTTTTTATATTATTTCTGGCACGACAGCCTGAAATTATTTCAAAGTAAGTTTTTGTTCAGCGACCTCGGAAAGTACTGGGATCCGGTGGGATTGGTTCTCCGGGGATATCGTATAACCATAGTGGTAGTAACGCTGGTTTTTGTGCTTACTATGATACGGATAAGGCAAAATTTTTACAAGAACAGCAACCGTGTTAAGAGTTACCAGCAGGTAATTTTTATAGCATTGCTTATTTCTCTGGCATCACTGGCAGTAACGGCCTCCGCGTCGGCATACCGGTTTGCAATTTTAACCATACCGGTATCCATTATGGTTTCCTATTATTTTTTATCGGCTAAAAAGTCGTGGTTCAGTGAACTGGTTTTTTGGATTCTCATAGGCACGCTGGTGATGAATCATGTTAGCGCCGGGAAGTGAATGGGGAAAGTAAATTAAAAATTAAAAATTAAGAATTAAAAATTAGTAGTTAAGAATTTAACATTTAACATTTAACATTTAACATTTAACATTTAACATTCATTATAAATACTTTTGACCTGCCGGTTAAGCACCCTTACCCGTACCTATAATAATAATTAACTATGTCAACACTTCCTCCATGTCCGAAATGCAGTTCAGTGTATGGTTACCAGGCGGGAGCTTTGCTTATGTGTCCCGAATGTGGCCATGAATGGAATGCCGATGAAAAACCGGATGAGGAAGAGGTTTCAGCTGACCATGTGTTACAGGTGAAAGATTCGAACGGAACCCTTTTGCAGGATGGCGACAGTGTTATAATCATTAAAAATCTTCCGGTTAAAGGAGCCCCAAAACCCGTTAAAGCCGGCACCAAGGTGAATAATATCAAACTTGTTGAAGGCGATCATAATATCGACTGCCGCATTGATGGATTTGGTTCGATGGCTCTCAAGTCGGAGTTTGTGCGTAAAGCATAGGGTCACAGGCTCGCTGTTGCTCGCGTCATTGGGTCATTCCCGCTGGGACTCGTGTTATATTTTCAATGATATTGACATAAGGAATTAAACTCCCAATGACTTAATATGCTCCTTCCCTATTCCCCTCCTTCGCCAGTATAAAACGTAGTGAACTATATTAATTTTGCTTGTGGCTTCGGCGGGCAATGCCTTATGACCTATGACTTATTTCTCTTTTCCTTACCTTTGTGCCTTCAAATAACAGATCATGAAATTCGGAATTGTAGTTTTCCCGGGATCCAATTGCGACCGCGACATGCAGCATGTGCTGGGTACGGTTATGGGACAAAAGGTTGAAATGCTGTGGCATAAGGAACACAGCCTTCGCGGATGCGACTTTATAATACTGCCGGGAGGATTTTCGTACGGCGATTACCTACGCTCCGGGGCCATTGCCCGTTTTTCGCCCATTATGCAGGAGGTAATTGAATTTGCCAACAACGGCGGAAATGTTTTAGGTATTTGCAACGGATTTCAAATTCTTACTGAGGCACACCTGTTGCCAGGGGTACTAATGCACAACAACAGCCGGAAATTTATTTGTAAAAATGTGTTCATAAGGGCCGAAACGGATGAGAGCCTTATTACCTCCAAGATGCGAATTGGTCAGGCAATCAGGATACCTGTTGCGCATGGCGAAGGAAAATATTATGCCGATGAAAACATTATAAAATCGCTGAAAGAAAATGACCAGGTACTTTTCCGCTATTGCGATGCCAATGGCGATCTCTCCGATGATGCCAACCCGAATGGTGCCACCGATCACATTGCCGGTATTTGCAACAAAGGCCGTAATATTTTTGGCATGATGCCCCACCCTGAACGTGCCGCCGATCCGGTTTTGGGTAATACCGATGGCAGGATTATTTTTGAGTCGATCCTGAATCTGGTAGAAGGATAAAAAACAATTAAAGATTAAAAATGGAATATCTGTGAGATACTTCCTTAATTCTTAATCTTTAATACCAGTCACTCCTCCCGCAACACCTCCAGCGGGGTTCGGGTAACCACTTCACGCGTGTTGAGCAAACCAATGATAACGGTTGCGCCGGTGATGGAAACATAACAAATCAGCAGCGGAATAAAATCAGGAACCAGAATGGTGTTAAAGGTATATTGAGCAAGAAGCATATTCAAAGCTACCGAAATTACTATCCCCGTAAGGGAGGCGATACTGCCCAGTAAGAAGTACTCAATTGCGTTTATACCAAAAATCTGACTTTTGACTGCACCCAGTGTACGCAGAATAACGCTTTCGCGGATACGCTGGAACCGGGTAAGAATAACAGAACCAATGAGCACTATTATCCCGGTTAGAATACTGAATAATGCCATGAACTGAATGATAAATGAAACTTTTTTCAACACATCATCAACCGTTTGCAGAATTAATTTTAAGTCGATGACAGATACATTTGGAAACTGCGAAACAACAGACCGCTGGTAGTCCGCCGATTGTTCTGCCGAAGTAAACCGCGTCATCAGTACATGAAACTTCGGTGCATTTTCGAGTACGCCCGCGGGGAATAATACCAGGAAGTTTGGCTGAACGCGCTGGAAGTCGATACTTCTTATACTTCCCACAACAGTTTTTATAAGTGCCCCCTGAACATTAAATGTAACGGGACTGCCTATACGTACATCCATATCGCCGGCAAAATTATCGCTTATGGAAATGAAAACCGTGTCGCCGGGGTTTGTAACCCGGCCGCGCCAGTTGCCCTCCACCAGTTTTTCGGATGATGTAAGTGTATCACGGTATGTTACCCGGTATTCGCGGTCGAGTACCCAACCGCGAATGTTGTCGGTTGTGTCGTTCCGTAATGCCTCAACCGTACGGTTGTTAATGGCGTGAAGTTTCATGGTAACAATGGGAACGGTGCCCAGTACCGGCATCTGTTGTTTCAGTGTGAGCTGCTCCACGGGACCGATGTCACTGTCCTGAATATCGAATACCACCAGATTCGGACTGTTATCGCCGGCTGATGAAAATTTTATTTTATCCAGCAACAGCTGCCGGCTCATGATGAGTGTAGAAATTAAAATGGTTCCCAACCCAATGGTAACTACCAGTACCAATGTTTGGTTATTCGGCCGGAACAGGTTCGACAGCCCCTGTCGGAATATAAATGAACTTCCCGACGGAAAGAATTTCCGTACCAGTACCATTACAAGTTTCGAGATTAATGCCAGCAAGGCAAACGAAAGTAACAGTGCAACAGTGAATGCCAGCGCCCGTTTAACACTTCCCAGCTGCATATAACTGAACAGGACAATAAAAACTAAAAGAAGAAAATAAGCAATCCAGTGCAGTTTATCTTTTGATACATTTTCAACCGAAGCACGCAGTGCTTTTAAGGGGGTGGCGCGGCGAACCTGAAGCAGAGGGGCTAAGGCGAACAGCAATGCCGCGGCCGTTCCGGTTGCAATACCGCTTGCCACCGATACCCAGCTGGTTTGCATGGTCACCTCAAATGGAAGAAACTCAGCAAACACACCTGGTAAAAAATATTGTATCAGTGCACCCGCGGCCGCACCTGTAACTGATCCGGCAAGACCCATGATAAATACCTGCACCATGTAAATTCCCATAGCCTGTTTACCCGAAGCACCCAGACAGCGAAGAATAGCCACAGGCTGAATTTTCTCCTTCATATATATATGAACCGAACTGGCAACACCTATACAGCCAAGCAACAGTGCAACAAAGGCGGTAAGGTTTAAAAAACTATTCATATCCGCGTAAGCGTTACCCACCTGTTGCTTGCGTTTTTCAACATCCTCATAACTCAAATCATAAGTATCGAGTCGGGGTTTTATAATATCATCGACCAGCTTAGGACTGAAATTTTCAGGATATTTTACATAAACCGAATAATTCATTCGGCTGCCACGCTGTATTAAATTTGTTTCGTCAAGGTGTTGAAGCGGAATAAATACGGGAGGTGCAACGCTGCTGGCAATGCCCGACTGCCCCGGAACTTTGAGGACGCTTCCCGAAATAATAAAAGTTACTTCGCCTATTTTAACTGAATCGCCCACCTTTGCTCCAAACTGAAGCATGAGTGTATGGTCAACCAACGCGAATTTTCCCGCAGTAAAATTGGTAGCCGCCATTTTGGGTTCGGTAACCAGTTGCCCGTAAAACGGGAAAGCGCTGTCGACCGCGCGTATGTTCACCAGGCGTGTGCCGCCACTTGCAGGAAAGAGTACCATGGAACCAAATCCTGTTTCGCGTGACGTTTCAACACCAAGTGAATCAAACAAATCAATTACCGGCTGAACAACGGGTTGGCGTGATTCCACTTCAAGGTCGGCGCTGAGCAGGTCGCGGGCCTCCTTTTCAATTTGTGTTTTCAGGCTTTCACCAAAAGAATTTATCGCAACCAGTGCCGCGATACCCATAACAATGCTGCTGATGAATAATAGCAGCCTCATCCGGTTCCTCCGGCTGTCGCGCCATGCCATTTTCAAAAGCCACATCAATCCCATACCCTTAACCGTTATATCCCGCGCCTGACGGTACCGCATTTGTCATAAAGTCGTTGATAATTTTACCACCTTTCATTTGCATGACCCTTTCGGTTTTGGAAGCCAGCTCAAGGTCGTGTGTAACCATGATAAGCGTTGTTTGATGTTCACGGTTGAGGTCGAAAATAAGTTTTTCAATATTTGCTCCGGTCTCCTGATCGAGGTTGCCGGTAGGTTCGTCGGCAAACATCAGCTGTGGTTCGTTCGAAAAGGCCCGGGCAATACTTACGCGCTGCTGTTCACCGCCACTAAGTTGAGCCGGGTAATGAGTATATCGGTCGGCTAAACCAACTTTGTCGAGCAGGCTCAGGGCACGACTGCGGATATTTTTCTCGCCACGCAGCTCGAGAGGGATCATTACATTCTCCAGCGCGGTGAGGGTAGGCATGAGATTAAAGGTTTGAAAAATAAATCCTACGAAACGGTTTCGTATTTTTGCCCGCTCGTCCTCACCCAGTTTGTCAATGACAATATCGTTCAGAATGACGGTTCCCGATGTAGGCTTGTCGAGCCCGGCACATAACCCAAGGAGGGTGGTTTTACCGCTGCCAGAGGGCCCTGTGACAGCACAAGTGGAGCCGCGGGTTATTTTAAAATTAATTTCATCCAATACGGTAAGTATCCGCGACCCGCTCGGATAAACCCTCTTCAGGTCGCGGGCCTCTAATATAATGTCGGTCATAAAGTAATTCGGGTAAATTGTATTTCCTGCGGCAAAATTGCAACTTCACTACAACATATCGGGCTCAAAGATGTTTGTAAAATATTAAAAAACCTTCAACCAGTATGAATTTCAGCAAAATCGTCCGGGTTTTCTACCTGATAACTGCCATAACCTTTGCTTCATGTGCTTCAAATGACGCACCTTCGACCGGGGCATCTTCCGAGCCGGCTGTTTCCGAATCACGTGATTCAGCTAAAAAATCCATTCTTTTTTTTGGTAACAGCATAACTGCCGGATACGGACTGGAGAGCCATGAAACCTTCGTTTCTATATTACAGCGGCGAATAGATTCGCTGGGATACAATTATGAATTAATTAACGCCGGTGTAAGTGGCGAAACTACTGCCACCGGATCAAACAGGGTTAACTGGGTGATGGAGCAGCAGCAGGTAGATATTTTTGTCCTTGAGCTGGGAGCCAACGATGGCTTACGTGGTGTGCCGGTAAGTGAAACCTATAAAAACCTGGTAGCCATTATCGATAAAGTCCGTGCGGTTAACCCCCATGTAAAAATAATCCTTGCCGGGATGATGATTCCTCCAAGCATGGGCCCTGAGTATTCCAGTGCATTTCAGAAACTTTATCCCGCTGTAGCGGAAGAGAAAAAAGTAAAGCTTATACCTTTTATACTGAATGATGTGGCAGGGATTGATTCGCTCAACCTGCCCGACGGTATCCATCCGAATGCGGCGGGCGAAAAAATTGTTGCCGAAAATGTGTGGGAAGTACTAAAAACGGTGGTTGAGTAAAATGCTCAAAGCTGATGTATTAATCCGGCTTACGGTAACTGGAAATTTTTAATACGGTGTTTGCCGAAATATCACCGGCGGAACAGGATATTATTTTTGGAACACCTGGCAGCAAGTCAAAATAGTTATCGCTGAACAAACCTTCTTCCTTTTCAAGTTCAACTAAAACGCCTTTTGCAAAAACATCGGATGTGATAGAAATATCGGCGCCCGATGTGGTTGGAGTAATCTGATAACTGAACGCGGGTATGGGAAGATTCAGTGCCACAGGTTTTCTGAAGCAATGAATTGTTTGTACCGGATCCTGATTTTCACCTTGTACCGAAGCAACCAAAAAATAATCAGATGGCTGTTGCCGGTTAATTAATTCGGCCAGGGGTTTTTCAAAAACTTTATCCGAAACCAG
>CAZPKJ010000001.1:41969-46114 GCA_964587075.1 uncultured Flavobacteriaceae bacterium
GCCGAAAGAGGTACTTTATAAAATCCGGCCATTCTGCCTTTGAAGTCCATAACTTTAATTGTTACAAATCCCGATCTTCCATTGGTGTTTTCCGTTTGAAAGTAAACACGTACGGTATCATTAACGGTTTCGGCAAAAACAATGTCTTTGTAATAAAGTCGTTTTAAAGCAAAGTGTGCGGCTTTCCATTTTCCATGATGTTCGAGTGTGCTCCACGAGGCGCCATCCCAAACGTCATTCAGTTGCCAGTACAGCGACCCCATACAAAAACGTGCATCACGCCGGTGACTTTCAATGGCTATTCGCATAGCTTCGGCCTGGTTGAGCTGTGAAAGATAGCAGAGATCTTCGGCGTTTTTTACCTTACCAAAATAATCCTCCACGTAAGTGAGTAAATGTGTATTGCCTTTATAACTTTTCTGACGGTTTTTAATAAACACGCTGTTTAAGGTTATGCGGGTCAGGACGGTATTTTTTTTCAGGGAGGAGAACGACGGGTACGACTGCATGCCATATTCGGTCATGAAACGGGGAACGTTGTTACGAAACGCCTCAATGGAATCGTTTCCGTGCCACACGCCCCAGTAGTGCATGTTGCCGGATGAAAAATTTTCCATCTTACCCCAGTTGCTGACCGGTGATGACGCCAGGTAGGGCCTTGAAGCATCAAGTTTGGTCAACACAGCAGGTACAATAGTATCGAAAAGGGTTTTATAGTCGTGAAAAACTTTAGCCGAATCGGTTTTCGACAAGCCAAACTGCTGTTGCCACCCCCAGTTTTTCCACGCAACTTCTATCTCGTTGTTGCCACACCACAGTGCGATACAGGGATGATTTCGCAGTCGGGTTACCTGCCCCTCCACTTCACGAGTCACATTATCTTTGAACGCCTCATCACCCGGATACATGGCATTGGCAAACATAAAATCCTGCCACACCAGAATACCTTTTTGATTACACAATTTATAAAACAAATCATTTTCATAGATACCACCACCCCAAACACGCAACATGTTCATGCCTACTACGGCTGCATCATTAATCAGTTGCTCATAATGACTGGCTGTAACTTCGGTAACGAAATTACTCTGTGGAACATAGTTCGCTCCTTTCATAAAAATGGGTAAGCCATTCACCCGAAAGTAAAAGCTCCGGCCCCATTCATCCTCATCCTGGTTAAGTTCAATGGTTCGTATTCCGGTTTGTGTTACCGCCGAATCGACCAGGTAACCGTTAATATAAAGTTTGGCTGTTAAGTCATACAATGGTTGTTTACCATACCCGTTTGGCCACCATAGTTCGGGATTAAAAATCTTAAATGTTACCGGAATCACATTCTCTCCTTTTCGTAAACGAAATGGCTTAAACGCGTCGCGAACCGTTAAAACCGAATTCAAATGATCGGTTGCCGATGTAATGGTTACATCGGCGCTGAGCCAGGCGCAGGTATCGGCAATTTCAACGGTACGCACATGTACATTCGAAATATAAACTTTGTCGTGGCCAATTATTTTTAGTGGTTTATAAATTCCCATGGTCAAAAACCGCGGCGACCAGTCCCAGCCAAAATGATAACCCGCTTTGCGAATGAACGGGCTTATACCGGGGGTACCGGTATCGCTGTTTGGAAGTTTATAATTCAGTTTTCCGGCTTCCGACTCACCTTTAGCAGCAGGAGCATACAGCACAACTTTTAATTCATTCGTTCCGGCATGGAGCAACGGCTTTGCATTTACACGCCATGAACGAAACATGTTATTGGTATTAACGAGGAGCGAGTCGTTAACATATATCCCGGCGTACGTATCTATTCCTTCAAAAAGCAGGTCAACGGCCTTAAACTTCATCAGGCTGTCGGTAACCGTAAATGAAGTTTTATATATCCAGTTTTTATCCGAAACCCACTGAACATTTTGTTCGTTATTTTCGAAAACCGGATTTTCAATCTGTTGGTTTCTGTACAGGTCCATTTGTACAACGCCGGGCACGGTTGCGGGCAGATAGTTACCCGCCGGATATTCGGCAAACGACCACGCTGTATTTACGGGAATGGTTTTAACAGTAGTAACAAGCTTATCGGCGCAGCCACTGATTAAAATTATTGCTATCAACAAACAGAACCTCATTGGGCTGCGGGCTTTATCAGATCAATGATTGATTTGATTTTTTGTTCATCGAAAATATATTGTTCATATTCATTCGCTGGGGTCAAGGTACCCATGGAGGTAAGGGCATTGTTTCGATACTGCATTCGGCTGTTAGTTTTCATTCGCGATGTAAAATGAAATGCTTTTACACCAGCTTTGGCCAGGAGCATTACATTTGAAGACTGAATACCGCTGCCGGCAATAACTTCAATTCTTTCGCCGGCACGCTTTACCAGTTCACGAATCATTTCAAGTCCGTCTTCTGCAACCTGACGCTGGCCCGAAGTAAGGATGCTGTTAAAGCCGAGGCTTATTACTTCTTCAAGGGCAAGGAACGGATCGGAAGTCAAATCGAAAGCGCGATGCAGTGTAGTATGCATGGGCCGGGCCAGCTCCACCAGTTCGCGGCAACGCGGCGCGTCAATGCTGCCGTCGGTTCTCAGAATGCCAAAAACCACGCCCGATGCTCCGGCTCTTTTCGCATGTCGTATATCGGATTTCATCAAATCAAACTCAAGGTTGCTGTACAGAAAATCACCACCTCTGGGCCTTATCATGATATGAGCCGGAATCTTCAGGCCCTCTCCGGCTTTTTCCATCTGCGAAAGCGCGGGAGTGATGCCACCTTCTGTCAGCGAGCTGCATAATTCAATGCGTGTTGCTCCTGCCTTCTGCGAAAGCAATGCCATTTCAAAACTGTCTACGCAAACTTCTATGGTGATTTTATTTCGGGAGGGCATATTGAAACAACATTAATATTGCATCCATAACGGCCAGTTCGCTTTCATCGACAGGCTTTTTTGCATTTTTTAATACAGCATTACTTTTTGCGGTCCATTCATCGGTTATAACCTGACGACGGTTCATAAAGTCAAGGCTCTCCAATCCAATTACCGCGGCGTCGTGCAACTGACCCGATAAAGTTACCCAACTTTTTAATGCGGGGTTACTGCCGGCAATCGAAACCACTTTCTGATGGTTGTCTATCCAATCATTTAAGTATAAGGTAATCGCTTTCGCAGACGCATGGTCGCGGCTTTTTACAAGTTTTTCACAGAGCAGTTGGAACTCACGGGCAACATCCGATTCAGGTGCGGCAATATCGGGTAAGCGGGTAAAAGGGATATCGGTTGAATAAGCGATGCCCTGGGCGTGTCGGCTGTAGTCTTTCAGGGGTTCGGTAACGGAAACAAGGGTTTTTAACGGACCGGTATGACCGGTTCCCGCAATCCGCCTGATCATCATTTCACGGTTACGGATATGTGTTAACCCCGCTTCCTCCAGGCGCAAGCTCATAATCGCTAACCGGCGATACATATCAGGGATGTCATTCACTTCGCGCGGCGACCAAAGTCTTTCAGCAATTGCTGCTGTACGCGGCCATATACGGGAGTCGACCGTTTCATACGTTACCAACTCGGCCCACATGGTTGCTTCACCACCCAGCACATTTTTTTGTTGTTCAGCCGTAAGGCCCATATCGGCAGGCAGCGGATCGTTGGCATAATGTTTCCAGGCAGGCTGTGCCAGGTCAATATAATATCCGTTTGATAATAATACCTGGTAGCCTTTCGTAGCGGCATCCTTTAAACCCTCTTTACCCCGCCACGAATGAATCACCGCGTCGGTTGGTAACCCCGGTTGCAGAATCTCATCCCATCCCACCATCTTTTTTCCATTTTTTCTCACCATCTTTATTACATGGCTGTTAAAATAATTCTGCAATTCATGGTTGTCCTTAATGCCTTTGCGTTTCATGAACGCCTTTATATTTTTATTGTTATCCCATTGCTTACCGTTATTTTCATCACCGCCTATATGAAAATAGGGGTCGGGAAAAAGAGCGGCCATTTCTTTGATAAATTTTTTCAAAAAGCGGTATGTGTTTTTTTCGGAGGGATTCATGGCCGGGTCGAAAACGCCAAATTTTTTTTCAACCTGGTATGGGCCGGGCGCACTGGCCAGTTCCGGATAACCAACTACCCAGCTTGTAACATG
>CAZPKJ010000001.1:46124-71538 GCA_964587075.1 uncultured Flavobacteriaceae bacterium
ATATCACGTATTTGCTCCTGCGTATAGTAATCGCCGTTAGAGCCCATCTCATGAAGTCGCGGGAATTTTTTGCTTTCCACCCTGAATCCCTGGTCTTCGCTCAGGTGCAGGTGCAGTACATTCAACTTAACCATGGCCATGCCATCAATATTTCGTTTGACAACATCAACCGGCATAAAGTGACGACATACGTCCATGAGCAGACCCCGCCATATGAACCGTGGCTTGTCGTTGATGGTAGTCCCCTGCAGGTAATAGCCCCGTTGATCATGCTGCACCAACTGCAGTATGGTCTCCAGTCCGTGCAGTATTCCCAGGTCGGAAGGAGCCTCGAGCAGGGCATGGTCGCCGGTAACAGAAAGTGTGTATGATTCATCCTCGCCGGGGATCAGGGCTCCCTGGCGGCCAAAGCGCACTTCGAGGTAAAGACCTTTGCCGGCTACTTTTCGCAGTTCGGGTGATTTAGCAATAAAAAGGTGGGTACTGTTATCGAGGCGGCGCAGGAACCGGGTTATGGCATGGTATGCACGGCTATTGACAGGGGCCGTTGAAACCACATAAAATGTGCTGTCGAGCCTGAACTGCTGTTCGCCCGGGACTACCCTTTCGGGGATGGGCATCAGGGTATTGGTTTGGGCCAGAGACGTAAAAGTGAGCGTTATCAGGGCCAGGCAGGCCAGAAGTAAACGGTGCATACCATGATCAGAATTGATGACGTTCGAAGATAGAAACAAATTGTGAAAGGAGTACCAGGTTATAGGGTCTGAAATAAGTTTAACCGGAAATACCGGCAAAGATTACGTCTGAAAGTGGTTAATAGAATTCTGTTTTATTTAAGTGTAATGACAGGAGACTTAGTCTGTTTTGTAATCACCGGTTATTTCGGTACAGGTTATTTATAATGAGAATTTATATATGTATTTTCGGAATTTGATAATGGTGTGGATTTTGGTTGTAAATTTAAAATTAGTTAATCGGTCTAAGCAGTTATCATGACAAAAATCAATAAGGCCCGTACTGCAGGTGTATTTTATCTGTTAATAATTATTTTCGGTTTAATCGCGCAGATCCTGGTTCGCGACACACTGGTCGATTACGGAAATGCATCCGTAACAGCGAAGAATATACTTGCATCCGAATCGTGGTACCGGTTCGGATTTCTCAGCGAGTTGCTGATGCTTGCCTGTGATGTTTGTGTAGCGATCCTGCTTTATGTATTACTGAAAGACTCCGGCAAAACCCTGTCGCTGTTATCAACCGCGTTTCGGTTGAGCGCAATTATAATTTTGTCAGTCACTTCTCTCAGTCATTACGCGGCACTTTCATTTATAGGCGGCCAAAGCTATCTGGACGTTTTTAATACAAGCCAGCTGGAGGCGTTTGCGCTGCTTTCGGTTAAGATTCATGGTGCAGGATATAATATATGCCTTTTGTTTTTTGGTGTGCATCTGGTATTGCTTGGGTATTTGGTTTATTTTTCAGGTATATGGCCGTCGTATTTGGGGATTCTTCTTTTTGTGGGAGGTGTTTGTTATGTAGTCAATAGTGTAGTTTGGTTCCAGTTTCCGCAACTGGTGCCTTATATTTATCCGGCAATTTTAATACCATGTGCGTTAGGGGAGTTGATTTTTTGTTTTTGGCTTATTATAAAAGGAATCAGACCCTTGCCGGATTCAGCTCCCTGACAAAATGATGGAAGGACGTATTGGTATGGATGATTCTCAAGTTGGTTCATTGGTATAGCTTCAAATCAAAGTGGATATTTTTATGCGGAATAATCCGGAGTTTTTGGATTGATGATCAATAAATGAAACATCAGTACGGTGTAACCGGGGAACAAATTGCCATTCAGGACGACAGTTTAATATTTTTCCATTCCACACAAATTCATAGCTTTGATGTAATCTCTCGCCAAAGGAATGCCATCGATGCTGAACACATACACACGGCTTGCCATATTCTCTGTTGCCATGGGTTACATGGAGGCGGCCATTGTGGTTTATCTGCGGGAGCTCTATTATCCGGAAGGATTTAAGTTTCCGCTGGTGATAATTCCTCATACTATTGCGGTAACAGAAATTTTTCGTGAAGCGGCAACTCTAATCATGTTGTATGGAATCGCCTTGTTAACTGCTTCAACGGCATCGCAGCGACTGGCTCGTTTCATTTACTGTTTTGCTATTTGGGATATCTTTTATTATGTTTTTTTAAAGGTGTTGATTGACTGGCCGGAGTCGCTGTTCACCTGGGATATACTGTTTCTGATTCCGGTACCGTGGGTAGGCCCGGTAATTGCCCCGTGTATACTGTCAGTTATGATGGTGGCGCTGGCCATGGTTGTTGAGTATTTTCATAACAAAGGGCTCCGGACCGCCTTGCTTCCGTACGAATGGCTGATGTTTATATGGGGAAGCATTACAGTGATTTTTTCATTTGTTTGGGATTACATACAGCATGCACAATCAACGGCCGCTTTTGCGGGAAGCGGTAATGAGGCACAACCATTGTTTCATGATTTTGCCACTTACATTCCCGGACATTTCAACTGGCCCGTGTTTTTAATCGGGGTACTTTTGATTGCAGCGGCTTTAACAGTGTACCTTGGAAGGTTAAGAAATATGCTGTTAAATAAACAAGGCCGGTAAGTTTTTCAGTGTCGCCTTTTGTTGATGAATACAGGAATTGATGTTTTTATGACAAGTATCCGGCAAAAACAAGTGTTAAAAAACCGGCCATTATCAAGGCAATATAATTCCACCAAGTTAAATGTGACGGACATAACGTTTATAAGTGAGTATAGCCGTTTAGTACATTGATAATATTTTACTGTTCACCGAAATTTGTGATGGCCCGGTTGAACGGATAATTATTCACCGGTTCCGATACTTACACAACACCAGTCAGGGTCAGATGTAGCGCGCTGACAGGCATAAGATTGTTTCTCTGGCAATATGATGCACATCACCCCTAAACGGTAAATTATGCTGACTGTGTGGATGTCAGTAGCTGTGAGCATGCAAAATGTAGCGTGACGCTGTCACTGCGGCAAACCTTGTGAATTACTGTCCGGCAGATGAATCGTTCACGTGGAGCTATGGCATTACAAGGGAGTTGCCTGATGGTTAAAATCTATGTGAATTCGCTGTCCGACAATGCGTGTTGTGAACCGAAGAGAAAGCGTAAAATGTCAACAGGGTCAGGATAACACCATCATTAACTGGTCCATTCGGCATAGGAGGTAGGGGTTTCCTTCAGCCGGATAGCCACCAGCTTGATTCCGTCAGGTAAAAGTTTAGAAATACGGTTTCGGAAATCAAGCAACATATTCTCGCAGGTTGGTTGATAGTCAACAAAAAGGACCTTTTCAAAATTGGTGTTGAGCTCCGGGATATTGCGATGGGGCGAATTCCCGTTAAGCAATAATGCATGATCATGAGAATCAATAATCTGTTCCTTAACAATCTGCTTCAGGTCCGAAAAATCCATCACCATGCCATGCTTGGGGTGCGACGGGTCATTGCGCGGCTCACCACCTATGGTTACTTCCAGCTGGTACGAATGGCCATGAATATTCTTACAGGGGCCATCATACCCGTAAAGAGCATGGGCCATCTCGAAATTAAAAATTTTTGTGAGCCGGATCATAATGCAAAGGTCGTAATAAATCCCTTATCCCCGAAAGGGATATAACACTATTTGTTTTGGCTATGGAGTTTATTATATTTGTTGAATAACTAAAACTTTTTATATGGAAAAATTTTTCAACTACGGTTCCATCCTTTTCCTCGATATTGAAACCGTTCCCCAACAACCCGGATTCGATCATTGTTCCGAAACCGAACAGGCACTTTGGACCCGTAAAGCCATGAACCTGAAAAAAAGTGACGATGAATCTCCTGCTGATATTTATAACCGTGCCGGTATTTACGCGGAGTTTGGACGCATTATCTGTATTTCGGTGGGGCATATTGTGAACCAGTCCGGTACTGCAACGCTCCGGATTAAATCGTTTTATGGCGATAACGAAAAAGAACTGCTAATGGATTTCGCCTCATTGCTTGGCAAAAGCTTCAGCAATCACGACAGCAAGCTTTGTGCCCATAATGGGAAGGAATTTGACTTCCCGTACATTGCCCGACGCATGATAATAAATCAGATAGCACTGCCCTCCATTCTGGATACAGCCGGAAAAAAGCCCTGGGAAGTAAATCATCTCGATACTATGGAAATGTGGAAGTTCGGCGATTTTAAAAGCTATACACCATTAAACCTGCTCGCACATGTTCTTGGTATACCCAGCCCGAAAGACGATATCGATGGCAGCCAGGTGTGGTCGGTATATTGGATTGATAAGGACCTGCCAAGGATAGTAACTTATTGCGAAAAAGATGTACATGCACTGGTCAATGTTTTTTTACGTATGACCGGAAAACCTGCCATTGACTCTCCGCAAATCGAAAAAGTGCAGTAATTAACCGTGTAGTTATTTTTTCGTTTGCGCGGAAACGTTATGTATACGGGTTCGGCTGTAACCAAATTTTTCAAATGCGAATTTCCAGTGATCGAAAACTTTTTCCTCAACGTCGGGAGTCAGGGAATAAGGATTTGTTTTATAATTTTTTTGACGCGATAAAAAATTTTGATATTCGTCAGCCACATCTTTGAAATCACCCAGCTGCAACTGGTGGTAGATATGCCTTAATGTATCAAACTCGTTCCCCACAAACTGCTCATAAGCGATTTCAACAAGATTGTTTGCCGGAATCAGGGCTTTTTCACGGAAGTATTTCTGATAGGTGGCTTCATACGAATATAAGATATGCGATTCCATCTCCTGGTTCTCTACCGTTTGAAACGCGGTTTGCGGCAACACGCCCTCATATAACTTTATATTCGATGAATACACATCGAAAGGATGACGATATATATGAATAAATTTTGCGTCGGGATATGCTTCCAGGATCTCCTTTACCCGGCCGGTATTGAACGGGCTTTTTAAAAGCAGCGGCTTATAATTATTTTTAAGTGAAATTTTTTGCAGAAAATAATGATGGTTACGCTTCCATCGGTGCTTATCTTTTTCATTTTCTCCGAATAACACAAACCGGTTTATGTACTTACTGAATTTTTCAGGAAAATAGAGGGCGTTAACCATAGAGGCCACCGTCATGTTTGCAACTGCAAATTCTTCTTCCTTCGGCAACGTAGCACCCAGGGGCATATTATCCATTGGCCGGGTTTTTGGCAGCGTCTTCCTGGCAATACTGCGCATCACTTTCCCGAATGTAAAAATAACATGCGGAGCAATACACTCATAAGTTTTGCTAAATGCAAATCGCTTGTCACGACTCAGCAAATACACCAGATTCGTTGTTCCGCTTCTTGGATACCCTAAGATGAAAAGTGGTTTTTCGATTATTGTTTGCCGTATTTTTTTGTTGAACAACAACCTTTCCAGGAGTACATTAGGATAGCTCAAAATGGAAATTGCGAAACAGTTTAATAAACGGGGCAGAAACCGGCGGCTCACCTTAAAATTATTGTCGGCAAGAATTTTTACCAGGTTCCAGGGTGTTGAACCGCTCAGGATGTGGTTAATTGGAATTTTACCGCTATTAAACCGGATGTTCATACAAGGGACAAAAGTACATTAATCCGGGCTTTCAAATTGATGCGAGTAACTATCTTTGCACAATTTCCAAAATTGTTGTGATTGTGTTCAGAACCGGTTTAATCATTATTATGATACTGCTGTCGTGGCAGCAGGGGGCATCCCAAAAAACCCTGGTTTTTGGCCGGATTACCGAAGTGCAGTCGGGCAACCCAATTGCTTTTGCCAATATTGCATTCAAAGGAACATTAATTGGTGCTTCGTCGGATGAACTGGGAAACTACCTGCTTGAAACAACCGAAAGCCACACCCGGCTCACATTTTCGGCTATCGGCTACCGCGATACTACCATAACCATAAGGGTACATGAGCGCCAGGAGTTAAAGGTGGCATTGCAACCGGCCGATTATACCCTGGATGAGGTTATTATTAAAGCCGGCGAAAACCCTGCGTTTGCAATATTACGGCAGGTTATTGACAGAAAGAAGTTCAATGACCCCGCTGTTTATAATACGTACCAATACCGTTCTTATAATAAAGCACAGTTCGACCTCAATAACTTCAGTGATAAAATTAAAAGGAATCCTTTATTCAAGCCGTTTCCTTTTATATGGCAATACCAGGATTCTATGGCTAACGGGGTGCGTTATCTGCCGTTTTTATTTAAAGAAAATGTACGTGATCATTATTATCGTAAATCTCCCGGCGCTTATCGTGAATATGTGATTGCCGATCAAAAGTCACAATTTTTCAGAGGTCCGAAAATTGAAAAGTTTATCGAAGAGCTTTATCTCAACCCCGAAATTTACCGGAATTTTGTTGTAATACTGAATAAAAGTTTTCCCAGTCCGGTAAACGATAATTTCTCCCGGTATTATAAATACGTATTGAATGATTCATTGCGTTACATCGACGGACTTCCATGTCATCACATCCGGTTTTATCCCAAAGGAGCCAGCGATGTGGCCTTTACGGGAGAAATGTATATTCATGACTCAACTTTTGCTGTAAAGCGGATGGATTTGAGTTTCAGTATTGAAGCCAATATAAATTTTGTGAGGAGTTTTTGGATACGACTCGAATACTCACAGCTGGCCGACAAGAACTGGTTTATCGATAATATAACAGTACTCGCCGACTTCACAGTTGTTGAAAATGCGCCTGAGTTGACCGGTTTTTTTGGGCGCAGATATTCGCAGTATAAAAATGTTATCATCAACCAGCCTGTTCATGATTCGGTTTTTACACCTGTTGATGAAGTTGTAACCGTATCCGGGTTCGAAGTTCGCGATGATAAGTTCTGGAATAGTGAACGTAGTGATTCGTTAAGTGACGAAGAACAAAACATTTTCCATTTGGTAGATACCATTGAATCAAATTGGAAATTTAAGATTATTAAAAACAGTTTTACAACCGTTGGCACGGGATGGGCCCCATTTAAAAGATTTGAAATCGGGAACATATTTTCCTTTTACAGTTATAATAACATCGAAAAATCGCGCGTTAAGGTTGGGTTCAGGTCACCATATAATAGTCCCTATTCCCTTCAGCCACGTGGTTATCTTGCTTATGGTACAGGTGATGATACCTGGAAGTACATGGGAGAACTCAATTGGGTCTTCGGCCGTGAACCGGGAAAGAATAACCTGGTTGGCGTACATTATCAAAAAGACGCCGACCAGCTTGGCAGGAGCTATTACGCCATCCCCCTCGATCATGTGCTTACTTATTTTTTGCAGGTGGCGCCATTCGATACCCGCACCCTGGTTGAAAACAGATCGGCATATTTCGAACGTCAGTGGTTTTATGGATTGGTAACACGACTTTCGGTGTTCGAACAGAAAGTTTCACCTTTTGGCAACTACCACTTTCGTGAGATGATAAACGGACAACAAAAAAGGGTTAATGAATTTACACTGGGAGGTTTCCGTTTGAGCGGACGTTTTGCATACGGCGAAAAACATGTTCGGGCAAAATTTTACGACAGTGAGTCGAAATTTTTCATGCTGAAGTATCCCGCGGTTTCGTTTGAGTATTCTTTTGCAAATAAAAACCTTTTATCGTCGCAGTTCAATTACAGCCGGCTGAACATCCGAGCCGACCATCAGCAGCGGCTCAATCGGTGGGGATATTTATCATATCTTGTTGAAGCCGGAAAAGTATGGGGTGTTGTGCCATATCCGTTTCTGGCTATACCATTTGGCAACCAGGCGATACTTGCCGACCGTGCCTCATTTAATATGATGAACTACCTGGAGTTTGCTTCGGATGAGTATGTGGCATTACATGTTGAACATCATTTTGAGGGGCTGCTGTTAAACAAAATGCCCTTTAACAGGATTTTGAAATTACGCGAGATTCTTTTATTCAAAATGTATGCCGGCCGCCTGTCGCCCGAAAATAACCAGGGCCGCTGGTTGTTTCCGGGCCGGTTATATGCCATTGATGAACCATATCTGGAAGCTGGATTCGGTATCGAGAATATCCTGAAACTCGGGCGAATTGATTTTACCTGGAGACTCAATTACCACAATCATCCGGATGTTTACCGGTTTTTACCCAAACCATCATTTCAGTTCAGGTTTTAAGCTCCAAAGCCGTTTTCATTTACACTATATTTGCATAATTGTTTAACATACCGGCATTTCGCATGAAGTATTATTTTACAGTTTTATTATTCCTCTCTTCGGTTGCAACTTTCGTGTATTCACAGCCTAATGAAAAGGAACTTCTTTCGGATATCCGTGACAGGCTACAGTATGCTTTTAATGATGACAAAGTATGTACAGCACTATATGAAAAGTTTCGCAAAGTTTCCTCAAACGATCCGTTGCTGAAGGGATATATTGGCGGTTTGTATATTGCACGTTCACGTCACGTTGGGCTGCTCGATAAACCATCGAATTTCCGTACCGGCAAGGCTATGCTGGAAGAAGCAATTAAACTGAAGCCTCACAATATTGAACTTATTTTCCTTCGTTTGACCATTCAGCTTAACCTTCCGGGCTTTCTCGGTTACAACGACAGGATTGAAGATGATAAGAAATTTGTATTGGCCAATTACCGGACGGCTCCCGGAATGCTTCGCAAACGAATGGCGGAGTTTATAAAAAACAGCGATGGTTTCAGCGAAAGCGAAAAGGAGGGCGTTGAACTGTAAAAATACACGATAGGTATTTTCAAATATGCTGTTATGAATATTCAGAAGTAAATGTTAAATATTCGATGCATTACTGCTTCAATGTAACGTAACTACAGAATTATGAATACCGAAATCATTCAATCCGCTTTGCTCAATTTCATACACGAAAATCTTGTCGGCGATAATGTGCTTATCAATGCCAAATATCCGTTAGCCGATGCCGGACTGGATTCATTTTCAATTATTGAACTGGTGTTGTACATTGAACGTACGTTTAATGTGTCGTTGCCCGATGAAGCACTCACCCGTGCCAATGTTTTTACGGTACAAACACTGGCCGATTGTGTGATGAGGTATGCGCAAAAATAAATTATATAGTTGATGCAATCTCCCGTTGATGTATTAGTGCTGGGTTGCGGAGCCGCCGGCATTGGTGCGGTAACCGGTGCGGCCGCCAAAGGGGTAAGTGTACTGGCTATTGAAAAGAATAATTATCCCGGGGGCAAGGCTACTGCCGCATTTGTTGGTACTGTTTGTGGTATGTACCTTACCGGAAACAGAATACCTCCGATACCCGTTGTCAGGGGCTTTCCGTGGGAGTTTTCGTCGAAGCTTATGAAGTTAAGTAAAACCCAGGTTATATTGCAAAAAGACGGTCTGCGATATTTTAATTATAACCGTGACCGATTCATGGAATTGGCGGATGAATATTTAGTCGCAGGCACAGGCAGAACACATTACCATTCAAAAGTTATATCTGCTAAGATAAACGGGTATCGCATTGAATCCGTTGATATTGATTGCAACGGAGCCATTCATACCATTCACCCAAAAATAGTCATTGATACCACCGGCGAACCCACTATAGCGGCTCTTACCGAATTACCATATATAACCAGTGACCGCTATCAGGCGGCCGCTCTGGTTTTTGAACTTTCGGGATTACCCGATTTACCCGAAGAGAACATCCGAATGGCTTTAATCCGAACGTTGAGGCTGGCGGTTGAACAGGGGAAACTGGATCCGGTTCAAACCATGGTTTACATGATGCGGGGAACACTCAACAACCATAAAGCACTCTTTAAATTTGGCGTTCCCATTGAAGTAAAACATAACGACGAACATATTAAGTATATTGAAAAATATTCTCGCGACTCGGTAACACGGATGGTTTCGGCAGTCAAAGCACTATCCGGCTCATTTGCCAGCATCAGCATCAGCTTTGTGGCACCCGAAACAGGTATACGCACAGGCCCGCGTTACAGTGCGAAAGCAATTTTATCGGGAGAAGATGTACTAACATGCGCCCGCTTTGAGGATGCTGTTGCAAGAGGGGCCTGGCCTGTAGAAAGTTGGGCGCCACAACAGAAAGTATCTCTTAAGTTTTTCGAGCCGGATAATTTTTACGAAATACCTGCCGGTTGCCTGCAGTCGGATGATTTGGAAAATTTATATTTCGCAGGTCGAAACATCGCCGCCACCGACGATGCAATTGCCAGTTGCAGGGTAATAGGAACATGTTTGCAAACAGGGTATGCCGCAGGAATATTGGCGGCAGGTACAGTATTGGATATAAGCCGGGAAAATTTAATATCAGAAATACAAGATCATTTATTTGTTGATGAACCCCGTTGAATATTTACGTGAATCTGCCGCAAGGTTTAACAACCACATTGCTGTTTTCGATGAGCATGGAAGTTTGTCATACTTTGAACTTAACGAAGCCGTAGAGGAAGTCGCCAGGCAATTTTCAATAGCGGGCATGAAGCCGCAATCAGGAGTTGTGTTATCGGGGAACAACAGCAGGGAGTTTATTATTACTGCATTTGCAATAATGGCTTCAGGCGCGGTAATGATGCCGATATCGAACCTGGCTGCTTTTAACGAAACCAAAGCCATGCTGAAACAGGTAGCAATATCATTTTTCATCACCGACAGCCCGGCAGTTTTTGAACATCATTATTATGATTACAGGCCAATAAATATACAGAATAGTGTTTGGCATGTTTACCGGATACACGATGCGGAGATACCGGTGGCTCCCTTTGTTCCGCATTCGTCGTTCATCCGGTTTACTTCAGGCACTACCGGGAAATCGAAAGGGGTTGTGCTTTCGAACAAAACTATTGATGAACGAACCGGGGCTGCCTCCGAAGCACTTCAGCTTTCTCATAATGATACAGTGATGTGGGTTCTGCCAATGGCATTTCATTTTGTTGTTTCAATAATTACATATATCCGCTTCGGATGCAGTATCATTATTGGCAAAAGTTTTACAGCAAGTGCCATGCTTGATGATATCATTAAACATCGGGCCACTTTAATTTATGCATCTCCCATGCACATCCGGCTGCTTTCGCAGGATGACTCCAGGCGATTAATCCCATCGGTGCGGACAGTCATTTCCACTTCGACCGGAATTTCACCAGTCCAGTGTGATGAATTTTATAAGCGGTATTCAAAAAAAGTAACACAGGCGTATGGTATTATTGAAATAGGTCTGCCTGTTATTAATTACAGTGATGATATGAGTGCACTGGGTTATGCTGCGCCGGGATATGAAGTTAACATTCTGGATGACTCGGGACATCCGGTTGACAAAGGCGTCATAGGCGACCTGGTTGTGCGGGGGCCCGGCATGCTTGACGCTTACCTGTCGCCACCGCAGTTGCGGCACCAATTATTACAACATGGTTATTTTTATACCGGCGACCTTGCTTCCAGGAGAGCCGATGGACTGATTTTTTTAGAGGGACGGAAAAAAAGTATGATTAATGTTTCAGGGAACAAAGTTTTCCCTGAAGAGGTAGAAAATATTTTAAATCTTCATCCCGATATTAAGTTGTCGAAGGTTAGTGGCTACCCGCACCCTCTTCTGGGGGAAGCGGTTATGGCAGAAGTGATAATGCATGCTGATAAAAAAATACCCGATATTGAATCTATACGCAAATTTTGTAAATCGAACCTGGCAGCGTACAAAGTGCCCCAGAAAATTATTATGGTAGCTGATATACCGGTTACAAATAGCGGTAAAATTGTAAGAGACTGATTATACAGGTTAGTTGATGCAGGAGACTTTACAGAATTTCTGATATATATTATTTCCGGCCATTTTTGCAGACAGAAAATAATATCCGGGAGCGAGCTCTGATACATCCAGAACATTACCGGTATATTCTGTTTCCGAAATAACCTGCCCATAAATAGTTGTTATTTGTATCCGATGGATGTCCGGAGCAAATGCGGGCAAGGAGATGTAAAGTTTATCCGTAACCGGATTGGGATAAATAGAGAATAATTCATCTTTTGTTTCATAAACTGACGATGGAATAACCGGGTTATCGATACCTGTCAGAAAAATATCCCAGGCGCCTGCAGCAAAAAGGTTATAAGGTCCGAATGAACTCATCGACTGAAAATTACCTGCGGTATAAATATCTCCATCGGTTTTATCAATGGCAATGCCTATGCCCGTAAGGTTACTGGAGCTTATGCCGTGACGGTATGCAAATTCAGTATTGCCGGTACTGTTTTTTAGTTTAGCGATAAAGGCTCCGGTGTTTGAAATGGCAGCGAGCGTAACTCCGCCCACATTCATGCTGTTGCGGTATGTGCCGTGAACATACACTTCACCGTTAACATCTGTAGCAATGCCGTTTATTACATCTTTTTCATCACTACCGAATTTTTTTATCCACTGCCTGCTGCCGCTGTTGTTGTATTTAACTACAAAAGCCGACTGCAGGGTAACCAGTGCACTGATAGATGCATCATAGTAGGTTGTGTCGAGTTGCGATCCTCCTGTAAATACATTTCCATAAGCATCCAGGGCAATAGCGTTGCCACAATCGAAATTATTCGCCGTAGTGGAAGCAAGCTGCGATTTTCCCTCCAGTTGCATCCAAATTAAATTTCCGGCCGGATCAAATTTTCCGGTAATAGCGTCATCGCCACCAATATTCGTTACAGTACTTGTTCCGAACATGATGGCAGTTGAAATTTTGCCGGTTGCATAAATGTTATTATTACCATCGGTTATCATGTCGTTTATCCAGCACATGGAGTTTGATGCCCCGGCTTTAGCCCACATAATATTTCCAGATTCAGTGTACTTTACCATAAAAATACTGGTGCCGGCACTCGCAGGCAGCACATTGGAGCCGAAAGTGATTTGCTGGTTGTATGAACCGGCAATAATTACATTATTCTGATAGTCGGTGGTAACGCTGTGTGAAGTTCCGAACATACTGGTATTTCCTCCATGACCCGATCGGGCCCACTGAAAAACACCCGAACTGTTATACTTGGCCACAAAAACATTTCGCATGCTTGGCGAACTTCTTACAATACTGTCGGAAGGAGTAAAATAAAGTACCGGACTTTGAAAATAACCGGTTACATAAACGTTGTTGTTCTGGTCGGTGGTAATATCATACCCCCATTCCTGATCCATTCCGCTGATAGCTTTGGCCCACAGAACGGTTCCCTGTACCGTATATTTTGCTACAAAAACATCCTGAAATGCCATCGAAGTCAGGGTTACCTGATCAAAAGTAGCCGTGGTTGAAAACATCCCTGTAACCAAAAGGTTGTTGTCGGACCCGAGGTGCATCGCCTTTACATCATCCCATATAGATCCACCATCGGCAACAGCCCACGTATAACTTTGAGAGTGACACAAATGAACACTTGAAATAAAAAGAATTAAACAAATAAGATTTCTCATTTTACTGGATTTAATTTTTTTAAAAGTACGAAAACGACAGATAAGTTATACGGTGATATAGCAATTTATTTTTTCATAACGAAGTATACCATTGTCGCGGCCGGTTACCATTTGCATGGAATGCGAGGTATCAATGGAAATATTTTTAGCTTGCCTGACAAGAGCCTGCAGGGCTTCGGAAGTTACCATCCGCGCAAGCGAAGCACCGGGGCAAAAGTGTTTACCCTTTCCAAAGCTCATGTGTTTGCGGGAATTTATCCGGTTTATATCAAATTCACACCCGTTTGAAAATTCCATATCATCGGTATTGGCCGCGCCAAGCATTACCAGTATCACCGAATTTTCAGGAATTAAAACACCATCTATTTCAACATCGCAAGTAGTTTTTCGTAAGAATCTGCCTACGGGGGTATACATTCTTAAGCTTTCTTCAATGAAGGATTCGGTTAACCGGGGCTCAAGCTTAAGTTGTTGAAATAAATTATTATTTTTTGCCAGGTGCACAAAACAGTTCGATAACAGGCTTGATGTAGTTTCGTATCCTGCAAAAAGTATAAACGCTCCTGCCATTACCATTTCGGCTTTGGTAGCTTCGCCCGTGTTGATAGCTTTCCGGAATATTCCCAAGGGATCGTGCAATGAATTTTTTCCGGGCGATTTTGAAAAGTGGATCATTAATTCCACCAAAGGGCCAATAGCTTGCGGAATGGCACTATAATCGGGCCGCGGAACATTTTCCAATGACCCTATAATTTTAAACATCGATATCAATTCCCGCATGCCGCGCCATCCAAGCAGATAAAATAATTGAAATATTCCAACAGAGTTTCGAAGGAGTGACAACGTGATGGTAATGACTTCAGCCGGGGTTGGGAAATTTTTTCTTCTCGGCCCGGTGCCTCCTGTTACAAACAAAGCCCTGTTAATGGCGAGGTTATCGTTGTGTAATTTATTTAATGCAGATTCGGAATGGTCAAGTCCAAAAAGATATGCAAGAATATGCAGTGGAATTTTGTCGGCCCACGATTCGAATAATTCCGCCGAGCCTTTTTGAATTAGCTTTTCAGTATACGACTGAACAATATTCTTAATGGAATCTTCATAACCGGCAAGATGTTTCGGAGAAAGGATTTCGGTTACGATGGATCTTATTCGCTTATGCTCGTCACCATCCATTAATACAAAAAAAGGACTCTTTGCAGTTGGAATAATTTTACTGCTGAAACGTATGGAATCGGATAAAATCATTTTTACATGGTCAAACCTGTGAACCATATAAAAAGCTTGTTCATGGGGCAACTTGTAGACGGCCCTTTCGGGGATTTCACGCAACCAATCGTAATAGGGCCAGGGTTCTGACCGGGCATTTTCGTCGAGCGCGTCGAATTCGTGAATATGACTGGTATTGTGAAAGGGGCATTTTGACGAGAACACGATAATTGCGAAGAAGAGTTACAAAATATTTTGAAAGGACAATGACAGATACTATAGCGGCGTTACTTTTTTTAACAGAAACCTTAATTGGGCCAGATGCGCGAACAGAACTACGGGAACTATAAATCCGGGAAGCCAGTTGAACGGGAAGTATAATACTCCAATATTGGGCTGTTCAAAGGCCATTTGCTGAAACATGAACGGCGCCGACAGCACGGCCGTAACGACAATGTTTATCAGTAACAATAAACAAATAACATTCCACAGAAAAAGTATTTTACCAGGAATAATTTTTTTATGGAAAGCCAGTAAAACCATCACGGGCGCTGTAATACCCGATAAAATATCGAAGTTTCTTCCCTCAAAAGTCATAATTTCAGGAACATAACGATATGCAAACAGCCAAAATAAAACCACCTCTACCGGAACACGAACCGTATGTATCCAGGTAAGGGCAGACTGATTTAACCGGTCGAGCAACTTTCTGCCAGCTGGCAGTACAAAAAGAAGCAAAATTGTTAAAAACGGGGGGATAGCCTGCAATACCATACGGGGAGGTAACCCGTCTGCTTGTACAAAATAGCCCAGATAACCAAGTATTCCGGTTATGCCAAGCCAGGTAAACGACAACAGTGCCGGCACCATCTTATTATGGAAACTTCTGATAAACAGCCAACCTGTTATCGCCGTTGTAATAATAAAAACGATGGATACATATAGTGGTAATTGCGCCATTATAACCGAGTTTTTATAACCGGCCCAATACAAACGTATATAAAAAAAAGATTCGTTTCGCAGCCTGAAGAGTACAATTTTACCATTTATACCTCAAGTATTAAAAAGTCCGTTATCTTTATTCGTTGTTCAAAAAAGATATTACATGAATTTCGGGGCCCGCATTTTATACCAAACAGGTTTCTGTATGATGATGCTGCAAATTTCGTCATCCGCAAACGGGCAAAACAGTTGGGTACAAAAAAACTCATTCGCCGGAACAGAGCGCGACGATGCCACCGCATTTTCTATTGGTGCTTATGGTTATATCGGAACGGGACTTCAGGCCGGATTTTCGTTATCGAAAGATTTTTGGAGATACGATCCTTTTAACAACAGCTGGTCGCAGGTAGCCGATTTTGGAGGAACCGAACGGCAATATTCCTGTTCGGTTTCACTGAACGGGAAAGGGTATGTATTTGGAGGCCTTGATTTAAACACAACTTATCAGAACGATACGTGGGAATATGACCCCGTGTCAAATTCATGGATGCAAAAAACAGCGTTACCGGGTATGGGCCGAATGGGAGCTGTTGCATTTACCATTAATGACACGGCGTATGTAGGTACCGGTAGAAATGACATTATGTATCTTTTTGATTTGTGGAGTTACGATGCTGTTTCAGATTCCTGGGTGCAAAGAGCAAACTTTACCGGTTCGCCACGATTTAATGCTGTTGGATTTTCGGCATCGGGTTTCGGATTTCTTGGAACGGGTAAAGATGGCAGCGGGCAACTTCAGAATGATTTTTACCGGTATGACCCTGTCACCGGTTCATGGTCGGCAATTACTCCGTTTCCGGGATCGCCCCGATTTTCGGCGGAAGCATTTTCGTTACCACCAGCAGGTGTTATTGGAGCGGGAAATGATGATGCAAACAATTTTAATAATGATTTCTGGGAATACAATCCGGCAAGCGGAGCATGGTCAGCACTAAATCCGTTGCCGGGATCCGGGCGCAAAGGTGGTTCGGGATTTGTGCTGAATGGCCTGGTGTATTATGGTACCGGAATAGATTCTGCAAACAACAGGCTCAGTGATTTTTGGGAGTATACGCCATTCACAGGACTGGCCGCGAGTCCCGGTTCAAATGACTGGTTACTGTATCCGAATCCGGTTACTGATATTTTAATTGTTGAATCGGCTGAAAAACCGATACAGAAACTGGTTTTGATGGATTTGAATGGACATCATGTATTGGAGATGATACCTCAAAAGAAAAAAGTAACGCTTGCGGTGGATGGCATACGTACCGGGATTTATATATTAAAAATTAATACAGACACCGGGATACGTCTGAAAAAAATCGCATTAACAGGTAATTTTTGAGAAAGAAAATTTCACAGCTATTCGCTGAACGGAACGGTGTTGAAGAAAAAACTTTTATAATTATTTATTGATTTCAATAAATCTTTCAATATCCCGCACCAGTCCAAAAACAATTATCGTATCCGATTCAATGAGGGTGGTATCGGGATTGGGGACACCAAGTATATGACACTCTTTTACCACTTCACCATCGTGAATAGCTTCCGATTCACGTTTTAATGTGATCAGGTTCAGGTTGTATTTTGAGCGCAGGCTGATATCGGCAAGGGTACGGTTAGCCATGGTGCGCGGCGTTTTTATTTCTACAATTTCATAGTTGTCGGGAAGCAGCAGTGAGGTAAGAATATTCGGGTTCAACAACCTTTCGGCAACAGCCAGTCCTACATCATTTTCGGGGGACAGAATCTCGGAAACACCAATTTTTTCCAGTATCAACCGCTGATGTTTTCCATTGGCACGGGCCATGATCCGTTTCACTTTTAGCTCCATGAGCTGAACAACACACAACATGAGTGCTTCAAAATCTTCACCAATGGCTACTACAACGGCATCCATGTCCTGCACGTTTTGCGACCGTAAAACTTTTATGTCGGTGGCATCCATGCAAACGGCATAGGAAACTTCTTCCTTTATATCTTCAATATGCTCTTCGTTGCTGTCGATAGCTAACACTTCGGCGCCGCGAACAGAGAGTGTCCGTGCAATAGCGTTACCAAACTGGCCCAGGCCAATTACAGCGAATTTGTATTGTGACATACGATAAGTTTAATGATTAATAATACATTTAAAATTGCGCCAACGACTGTTTCAGGTCATCAATTAAATCGTCAACATCTTCAATTCCCACACTCAATCGGATTAATGAATCGACAACACCGGTTTTTTCACGCTCTGCTTTTGGAATGCTGGCGTGGGTCATTGAAGCCGGATGGCCAATAAGCGATTCAACACCACCAAGCGATTCGGCTAACGAAAACACTTTGGTGGATGAGGCCATTTTGAAGGCTTCTTCCATAGAGTTCCCTTTCATGATAAAGGATATCATGCCACCAAAATCTTTCATCTGGGTTTTGGCAATATCATGGTTTGGATGATCACTGAAGCCCGGCCAGTATACTTTATCTATTTTAGGGTGCTGTAACAAAAAGTTAGCAATTGCTTTACCATTGCTGCAGTGAGCCTGCATACGTACATGTAAAGTTTTTAATCCGCGAAGCACTAAAAAACTATCCATGGGGCCGGGAACCGGACCGCATGAATTGGTAATAAATGCCATTTCCTCATACAACTTATCATCGTTGGTACAAACTACACCCATGACAACATCCGAATGACCACCTAAATACTTGGTGGCCGAATGCATTACAATGGATGCACCAAGATCGAGCGGGTTCTGAAGGTATGGCGATGCAAAAGTATTGTCGGTAACAAAAATGAGATTATGTTCCCTGGCAATTTTCGCACACGCTTTGATATCGATAATTTTCATGAGGGGATTGGTTGGAGTTTCAACCCACAGCATCCTCGTATTATCATTGACATGTTTTTTTATTTCATTTGCGTCATGCATATTCACAAAGTGAAACACAATGCCGTATTTGGCAAACACTTTTGTAAACATCCGGTATGAGCCGCCATACAAATCGTCGGTAGCTATAACCTCATCACCCGGAACAAGGAGTTTCAAAATGGTATCTTCAGCTCCCTGACCGCTCGAAAAACATAAACCATGCTTTGCATTTTCGAGTGAGGCAATGCATTTTTCAAGTGCAATTCTTGTAGGGTTTTTTCCTCTCGCGTAAGCGTAACCTTTATGTTTGCCCGGCGATTCCTGCACATAAGTGGATGTTTGATAAATAGGAGTCATAATAGCCCCTGTGGTTGGGTCTGGCTCCTGCCCCGCGTGAATCGCCTTTGTACCGAATTTCATTTGAACTGGATTTCCCGCAAAATTATGCAATTATATACGCACCAAACGTGTTAACGGGGAATTCGGCTTTTTTTACCCGGGTTAATATAGTTGAATCATAAACTATCGTGGTTTTGCGTTTGTTTGTTTTGTCGCGCGCTCAACAACAACCGATTAAATTGTGCAAACCCCTTAAAAACCGTAACTTTGCCCATTGAGTGCAACCAGGAGGTATGGAAATAAAACCCGGAAAACTTCTACGAAAAATTGAATACCCTGCCGATTTGCGTAAGATGAGCGAATCGCAATTGAAGCAGGTGTGTGATGAATTGAGGCAATATATTATTGATATTGTTTCAGTTAACGGAGGCCACTTTGGTGCCAGCCTGGGGGTTGTGGAGTTAACGGTAGCTTTGCATTATGCATTTAATACCCCATATGATCAACTGGTTTGGGATGTGGGCCATCAGGCTTACGGGCATAAAATTTTAACCGGCCGCCGCCACGTTTTTCACACCAACCGAATTTATAAAGGTATTTCAGGCTTTCCTAAACGATCTGAAAGTGAATATGATACGTTTGGTGTAGGGCATTCATCCACTTCAATTTCGGCCGCACTTGGTATGGCTGTAGCATCGCGTTTAAAAGGGGAAAAAGACAGGCAGCATGTGGCTGTAATCGGTGATGGGGCCATGACCGCGGGATTGGCATTTGAGGGGATGAATCATGGCGGGGTTGAAAACTCGAACCTGTTGGTTGTGCTTAATGATAATTGTATGAGTATCGACCCCAACGTAGGTGCACTTAAGGAATATCTTACCGACGTTACCACTTCTCACACCTATAATAAAGTTAAGGACGAGGTTTGGAACATTCTTGGCAAAATCAGCAAGTTTGGCCCCAATGCACAGGCTATCGTTCAGAAATTTGAAAATGCGCTGAAGTCGGCTATTTTAAAACAGAGTAATCTTTTTGAGTCGTTACGGTTCCGGTACTTTGGTCCTATTGATGGCCACGATGTTAACCACCTTGTAAAAGTTCTCAATGATCTTAAAGATATACCCGGACCAAAAATCTTACATTGTATAACGGTTAAGGGTAAGGGTTTTGAGATGGCGGAAAAAGATCAAACCAAATGGCACGCTCCCGGGTTGTTTGATAAAATAAGCGGTGAAATATTCAAGCCTGAAAATAACGGACCCCAGCCTCCAAAGTATCAGGACGTTTTCGGCCATACGATTGTTGAGCTTGCAAGATCAAACGATAAAATTGTAGGAATCACTCCTGCTATGCCATCAGGCTGCTCGATGAATATTATGATGAGGGAAATCCCTGATCGGGCATTCGATGTTGGCATTGCCGAACAGCACGCAGTAACTTTTTCGGCCGGAATGGCTACCCAGGGACTTATTCCGTTCTGTAATATCTATTCTTCATTTATGCAACGCGCCTACGACCAGGTAGTACATGATGTGGCATTGCAGAATTTACATGTGGTATTTTGTCTCGACAGGGGAGGTTTGGCTGGTGCCGATGGTCCGACACACCACGGCCTGTTCGATTTTGCATATTTCAGATGTATTCCAAACATGGTTGTTTCGGCTCCCATGAATGAGGAGGAATTGCGAAACCTCATGTATACGGCAACGTTACACAACGGACCGTTTTCAATTCGTTATCCGAGAGGTAATGGTGTGATGATTGACTGGAAAACTCCTTTGAAGCAGGTTCAGGTTGGAAGAGGACGTAAGCTTCGCGGAGGTGAAGAGGTTGCTATACTTACAATAGGTCACCCCGGAAATTTTGCCGCGTCGGCATGTGATAAACTGGCCATTGAAGGATTTTATCCCGCACATTACGACCTTCGGTTTGTAAAGCCACTCGACGAGGAACTTCTTCATGAAGTATTTACCAGCTTCAATAAGATCATTACGGTAGAAGACCATTCTGTTCAGGGTGGGTTTGGAAGCGCTATTGCCGAATTTATGGTCGATAATGGTTATAGCGCCCAAATTTCGAGACTCGGTGTTGCCGACCGGTTTATCGAGCACGGCGAACAAAAAGAACTTTACCAGGAATGTGGTTTCGACGAGGCGGCCATTATGAATGCGGTAAGGCAGCAGGTTGGGTCGGTTTCACTGATCGAAAGCTGATGATCAATCGATTGTGCCGACACCTTCAATCGATTGAATTACAAAAGATTACACCCTTTCTTATCGAACTGTCACACTTTGGTGGCAAAGATCCTTGTCGCGGCACTTGATTTCTTTTAATTTTAGTGTTACTTTTATCTCAAATATTGTAAACCATTAAAATCTATCAAAATGAAATACTTCGCTATTCTGTTGATGTTCGCAACGTTAACTCTTACCGGATCGGCTGTTGCTCAGTCAGGCTCTAAATTGAATGGTAAAACTTACACCTATGTTATGAAGGATGTAAACGGTGGTGAAGAAATCATCGATAAGTTTACTTTCAATAACAACACCATTACCTCCGAGCGCTTAACATCGCAGGGATATAAAAGCTCCAAAGTTTCTGAAAAGGAAAATGGCAGCGGTGTTCAATTTGAAACAACTTTTGAAAGTTCCAAAGGCGGAACCATGAAATTCAGCGGTACTGTAGAGCAGGACCACATCCGCGGAACTATCATCGCTACCGATGCTTCAGGTAAAGTTACCAATATGGCATTTCGTGGCATGACTACCCAATTATGGGAAAAGCGCAAGGAAGAAAAGGCTAATTACCAAAAAGGGAAACACGAGTAATTTAGTTTGTCTTACAAAATTAGAGGGGTTGTTCATAATAACAACCCCTTTTTTATTCGTAACCACTAAAATTTTATCAGTTTCCTGAACCCTGTTGTACCGTCTTTTTCATATATGCCTAACAGGTAACAACCGTTTTCAAGATTTGAGATATTCATTTTAATGGCTGGGTTGCCATCCGGATAAAATACAGAAACCAGTTCACCCGTTATACTGTAAACGGTAATCTTTTCAATACGGCCGGCCCTTTCTGCAACAATGTAGTCAGTAGCCGGATTTGGATAAAAGTTTACTGTTGACGATTCATGAATAGTAAGGCCGGTTGTGAAACTGAGCGGCAACGATTCTGATGAACAACCGTTGCTGTCGGTAACAACAACCGTATAATTTCCATCTGCCAACACTACATGATAATCGGCAGTAGCTCCTGCAATAATGTTATTGTTTAAGTACCACTGATAACCCGCAAAGCCCGGTGTTGTAAAAAGGGTATCTCCCGAAAGGGTAATAACCGGCTGCACGGGGTTTGGATGAACAATAACGCCAGGTAAAGTAAGTGTATCGGTTCCGGATGAATTGCCTGCAATGAGTGTAACATCATACGTACCGGGAGATGTATAACATATTTGCAAAGGATGCTGTTGTGTTGAAAACGCCGTTGCCGCTCCCTGGAAAATCCACAACCATGAGGTAGGGCTTCCGGTGGACAAATCGGTAAAGTCGACACAGCCGCTACCGCATAATTCGGGATCGGAAACGCCGAACGAAGCAGCCAGCGGCGGGCCTGCAACCTTGCCCTGAATCATAAACTCATCGATTCCAAAGCCCGGATCGTTTGCGGTGTTGGAAGTTTGGTTCACAAAGCGAAATCCAAATCGGAGCGACGATTGGCCAGCGAAAGCCGGTATAGTGATACTTTGTTGTGTCCAGTTTGATTGATTGCGGTACTGACTCAAAGGGGTTGTTACAAGGCTCCATGATGTTCCGCCATTGGTGCTGTAATAAAGTTCGCCATAAATATTTGTTCCTCCTGCACAGAGCCATAGAAACGAAACGGTAACCGAATCATATCCCGAAGTATTCACATCCTGATTCATGGCCGTAAAATTGCTTTCATTAAAATTGCAAATGCCATCGGCGGCAAGGTAACAACAGTTGTTTATTCCCGATGCCTGGGCCGCATCACTTACCATATGCATATAGTTAGTGTTGGTGCCACCGGTTATTGCCTGTGGCTGTGACGGTGTGGCAGCCACATTAAAGCTGAATGGAAACCCTATGCAAACAAGCGTGCCGCTTCCTCCCGCATAGGCATTGTTGATAATCCACTGGTTATATCCGGTGGCAGCGTTAACACTACCCATATCGGAAGTGTTCAATGTGAACGATAACCCCCCGGTTTCGAATCGTTCATGTAATAAAGTGTCAATTACCTGAGCATTTAATTGAACCGGGAGCAGAAACATGATTATTGCATAAAGTCTTTTCATAATATATCTTGTTTAACCTGATAAAAATAAATAAACAGGTGATTGGTTTTGTAAGATCGGTAATATTTTTTTGTTCATTTAAACCTTTTAGGAAATTCGGCATTATAAATGTATTTTTGAATAAATATTCTAAGCTATTCTTTCATTTTTCGATGATTTGTAAACCATTTACATTATTCCTGGTTGCCCTGGTGCTGATGTGTGAGCCGGCATTTGCTGTCGTGGTTATGGGAAGGGTAACTAATAGTAACGGCGACCCGCTGTCGTTTGCCAATGTTTATATACGGGGGACAACCCGCGGGACCACTACCAATTTCGACGGATATTATAAACTGGATGTTCCCGAGGGACATACTGAAATCGTATTCCGGTTCATTGGTTACAAAATGCGGATAGAACCGGTGTATGTTACCCGGAACCCGCTTGAGCTGAATATTGTACTCGAACATGAAAATTATACCTTAAATGAGATAAATATTCAGGCCGATGCCGAAGATCCCGCATATCCGATTATAAGAAATGCCATGGCAAAAAGAAAATTTTACCTGAACCAGGTAGATGAATTTTCATGTGATGTATATATTAAAGGATTGCAGCGATTAACAAAATATCCTGAAAAAATTTTCGGCGTGGAGGTTAATCTGGATGAGTTTATCGATACTGCTACAGGAATAGTTTATTTATCGGAGTCGGTTTCAAAGTATCACTTCAAAAAACCTGATGAGGTAAAAGAAGTAATGATATCATCTAAGGTAAGCGGCAATAACAGGGCGTTTAGTTTTAACCAGGCATCCGACATGGAGTTCAATTTTTACGAGAACATAATTATGATCGGGGGGTTGAGTCAGCGAGGATTTATTTCACCCATTTCAGTCAGCGCCATGTTTTATTACCGGTACCGCCTGGATGGATCCTTTTTTGAGAATGGTAAATGGATCAACCGGATTGAAGTGATCCCTAAACGGAAAAACGATCCGGTATTTTCGGGGTTTATTTATATTCAGGACAGCACCTGGCGAATTCACAGCACCGACCTGATGCTTACACGCGATGCTCAAATAGAGTTTGTTGATACCCTGAAGGTGAATCAGTCATTTATTCCTGTTCAGGCCAATGATGATGTATGGATGCTGGGTTCCGTTACCTTTTATTTTGTGTTTGGAGGCTTTGGTTTTGAAGGAAACGGGAATTTTGTTGGGGTTTTTTCCGGGTATGAAACCACTCCGGAGTTCGGCAGGAAGTTTTTTGGTGGCAGTGAATTGAAAATTGAGGAGGAGTCGAACAAAAAGACCGAAACCTATTGGGAATCTATACGACCTGTTCCCCTCACGGGAGAAGAAGAAGTTGATTACCGGAAACGTGACAGCCTTATTGTTATAAAGGAATCGAAAAGTTATATGGATTCACTCGACCGGATATCAAACAAGTTTAAACCAGGTAATCTGCTTACCGGATATAATTTTCAAAACAGGTATTCCAAAACCGAATATAACATTCAGTCATTACTGGAGTCAATTCAGTTTAACACCGTTGAGGGACTGAACATAGGTACCAAGATAAATTTTTCGAAACGGTTCGAAGACAGGCGGATTATTACGTCGCACATTGTAAGCAGGTATGGGTTCTCAAATGAAAAGTTTAATTATGGTGCCGGCATTCAGTATAACTACCATGTCAAGAAATTTGCATTTATTCAATTAACCGGTGCGAATGATCTTGTTCAGTTCAATGGGCATGATCCAATCAGCCCTCTCCTAAACACCAGCTACTCTCTGATTGATGAGAAGAATTACCTGAAACTTTATGGAAAGAAATTCGGTAAAGTTTCGTGGCGAATGGAGGTTACGAATGGTGTTCGGGTTAGCGCATCAGCCGAGTATGCCCGTCGCGCCGCGGTAGTAAATACAACCGATTATTCTTTTAAGAACAGCGAAGCGTCACATTATACTACCAACAACCCGGTTGACGGAACACAAATCGCACCTTTCTTTAAGCCCCACGAAGCATTCAGCATGGATATATCGGTTCGGTTGCGTTATAAGCAGAAGTATATCGACCGACCCGACATTAAATGGATTACCGGATCAAAGTATCCTACAGTATTTTTCAATTACCGGAAAGCGTTAAAGGGAATTGCCGGCAGTGACACCGACTTCGACCGTTTAGAAGCGGGCCTTGATGACAGGATCCGGTTAGGATTACTGGGCACATTGAATTATTTTGGTGTATA
>CAZPKJ010000001.1:71548-107604 GCA_964587075.1 uncultured Flavobacteriaceae bacterium
GGAAGTTTATCAGCACATCAAGGATGGAGTTTATAGACTGGAATCATTTTAACGGCAATCAAACTTTGTTTTCATCTTTTGAACTTCGCCGGTTCGATTTACTGGAATATTATAAATACAGTACCAACAATGAATATATACATCTTTTTGCCGAGCATGAATTTGGCGGATTTATTTTAAACAAGGTACCGCTTCTGCGAAAATTAAAGTTGAATGAAGTTGCCGGGTTACGGTTTTTACATGTACCCGGAGTGGTTGATTATTACGAAACTTCATTCGGTTTGGAAAAGCTTGGGTTCATTCGTGCCGATGTTGTTTTTTCTTTTGATGGCAGTGGAAGTACATCAACCGGTTTTGTGATTGGGCTGAAACGGCAAATAGGTTTGTGAGATTCGGTGCTGAAGCGTGAAAACCACAGCGTCCAGCTGTGGTTTTCTCTGCTTCAGGGGTGGGCCTACTTGGGCTCGAACCAAGGACCCACAGATTATGAGTCTGTTGCTCTAACCAACTGAGCTATAGGCCCCAAAAGAAATTCAATTTTGCTGAAAATCAGCGGTGCAAAATTAGGTTTAATCTCACAATAATCCAAAAATTAGAGCTTTCATCCACTGATCAAAACCGGGTCACAAATTTTCAGGAAGTGAAGTAATCGTTCAGGGGCTCGAAAACATAGTCGGTCCAGCCGCTCAAATGTTTGTCGGCCTCAATCTGGTTCGGAAAGCCCGTATGTTCCACGAGTAATTCGGTTCCGGCAGGATGTTGTTTGAAATGAAATGTAACCAATGAATGACTGGCTTTTTTATCCCATTCAGTAGGCTTCCAGGTATATGAGAGTTTCCGGGTTTTTTTATCGAATAAAACTACAGTACCCGTTACCCAGCCGCCAAACATGGTTACCGAACCTTCGTTAACAGGCTCAATACGGCCACCCCCATCGCACCACTCGCCAATAATTCCTTCAAGCGTAAGCGCGTCAAACACTTTAGCCGGCGAAGCATAAATTACATAGCTTACCGATATCGCATGAACCGGAGGAGCACCCTTTTTTGCACTCATGTTCTAACGTGAGAATACCACTTTTCTGGTAATATCGTTTTCGTCCGCTTTAAGCCGGACAAAATAAACACCCGCACGATAATCATCGCCAAAGTGGTATTCATACTTCCCGGCTCCCAGTCTGGAATTTTCAAGTGTTGAAATCACACGGCCTGCAATATCCGTTACTTCAATGTGCATCATGGCCGGCTCCGACAAATTGAACGAAACGGCTGAACCCTGCTCAGAAGGATTTGGGTAAACGGATAGCGTTGCAAGAAACTCAACATCTTTAATGCCAACGGTTGATGTACCTGTAATATTGATATCATCAATGTAAATGTTGTTTCCCGTATTTTGAGTGTATTCAAACTTAAACCGCACGTTTGGTTTGTTGTTGTACGAAACGCTGTTGATATTCACGGTTTCCTGGCGCCATTGTGATGAAGTAGGTACAAAGTTCGATGATACAATTCCGGCGGTAGATAAATTCAATCCGCTTTTCGTAAACCGGATATTAAACTGCTGGCCACAATTATTCGACGCAAAAACTTTTAGCTGATCGGTCGAAGATGTCGATCTGGCGGCAAATGCAACCCGGAATGTCATGGAGGCATTCACAATGTTTGTGAGGTCATAACCAGGGGTTACAAAAACATCAACAGTACCATTAGGATTGTTGGTGTGATTAACCAGTCGCATCGACTTGGTGCCGCTGAAGCCGGTAGTGGTAATAAGCCCCCAGCTGTTACCTGCTTCGTTATCGATGATCCAGTCGGAACCGGATGGAATGGTTACATTTTCAAAATCCTCAGCAAAGGGTATGGCATTAGCTCCGGTTGCAGCGCTCACCACTATAATGGCGTTGCGGGTAATAGTGCTGCTGCCTCCGGCATTTGTAACCGTTAACGTTACATCATATATGCCGGGAGTGTTATAGGTAATTACCGGGTTCTGGTCTGCCGACGATGAGGGAGAACCACCCGGGAAATCCCACTGCCAGTTGTTTGGATCGGCGCGCCACGAGAGGTCGGTGAATGTAATGGATGTTCCTGTACAGATGTAGCGCAGGGCTCCGTTAAAATCGGCTATCGGTGCGCAGGGAGATGGAACAAAGCCGTCGTTGGTACCGGTTAGCTGCAGATTGTTTTGCGTGTGTAAATTATTACGCTGACCTGCAATGCTGTTTAAAGCCGCGTGCATGCGGAGTTTTTGTCCCTCAGTAAACATCAAATGACAACTTGCATAGTCCATGTAATTTTGAACATTGTCGAGGGAGCCGCAGGTTACCTGTGTGGTATCGCAGGAAAAGTTGGCAACTCCTATGGTGTTTGGAGTATCCTGTACGAAATCATCGTCAGAACAGTTGGCGGCTAAACCGGGATTATTGGTGCTGCCCCATGTATGGGGAAGATTAAGCCAGTGACCCGCCTCATGGGTAAGTGACCTTGCTCCGTAATTTGAACCACTGTTAGTGCCAATGTACCCGGTATAATTATGTAATATCACCACACCATCAATATTCGCGGCAGCACCCGGATAATAGGCATAACCTGCAGCACCGCTGGCAATATTGGCAACTACCCAAATGTTAAAATATTTATTACTTGGCCACTGGATTAAACCCTTTACATTATCGCTGGCATTGTGTGTGAATGACGAAACCGTGCGTGTAATTCCATCGGTACAGTTGCCGTTAGGATCAATTTGTGCAAGACGGAACTCAATTTGTGAATCGGCTATAATGGACCTGAATGCCAAAGCCACATCAACACTGTCGGCATACAATTTCTGAAAACTTTTATTCATTACCTCAACAGCATCGAGCACCTGAGCTTTTGATATGTTTTCAAAGCCATACTCATGAATCACATGAAAGACAACCGGAATAACAAACTGAATGGTCCCCGACATCTTCTGGTTACTTTGGTTTTGTGCAACATACTCACTGGTAAACTGCTCAAGTGCGGCATGCCTGAAAAAATAACCAGGATCATCCTCCATGGCTTTTTGTATCATTTCGGATGCCGAACAATTCAGATATGGATGCTGGTGCTGGGCAATAGTCGACGTAAAGCACGAAATCAAAATGATTCCTGCCAGAATAAATTTTTTCATCAGGTAATAAATCTTTAAGGGAGGTTAATTAATAATAACTTTTCGTGCCGTGGTATACCCATTCACATTTAAACGTACCGAGTATAATCCTGACGACAGGCCGCCCGGAAGTTCAAACTGGTACTCACCGGCATCTAATCGGATTTCATCAATCTTGTTTACAACGCGGCCCATTACATCAATAACATCAATGAGCACGATTGCGTTTTCGGTAAGCGTAAATTCAACCGAAGGATTGCTGATGGCGGGGTTAGGATAAACACTGAAATCAAGCGACTGCTCAAACACTTCGTTGATACCAACTGTACCATCCAGGTTAAGATCGTCGATATACATGTTGTTACCATTGCTTTGCAGGTATTCGAATTTAAAACGGACGTTTGGTTTATTGTTGTACGACGAACTTGCAATGTTCACAGTTTCCTGGCGCCATTGCGAACCATTGGGCACAAAATTGGAAGTAACAATTCCGGCAGTTGAAAGGGTTGTTCCGGTTTTGTTGTAACGGATGTTCCACAGCTGACCGCAGGTTGTTGAAGCAAAAACTTTTAACTGGTCGGTACTGGTTGATGACCGGGCCGCAAACGCAAGCCAGAAGGTGAGGTTTGCCGATGTTACATTAGTCAGGTTATAGGTTGGCGTAATAAATATATCAAGAGAGTTTGATGTGTTACCAATATAATTATTCAGAAAAAGCGAATTACTTCCGGTATGCGCAACCGATGTTGACTGCACCCAGCCGTTTCCGCCTTCATTCTCAACCACCCACTCTGTTCCGGGGAATGAAATAGATTCAAAACCTTCGGAATATGGAACCGAATACTGACCAACTGCGGGAGAAACCACTACCGAAGCTACGTCGGTATATGAACTGGATCCTGATGCGTTGGTAACGGTGAGGGTTACGTTATATGTTCCTGCTGTGTTGTACTGAATAGAAGGGTTCGGATCTACCGAAGAGGATGGAGTCCCACCCGGGAAATCCCACTGCCAGGTATCAACAGGTCCGTTCCATGAACCGTCGGAGAAATTAATCGTTGTGCCTTCGCAGATATATTTTACATTATTGGTGAAAGCTGCAATGGGTGTACAAATAGCTCCGGGGGCACCCGTGGTACCAGTGGCAATCAGGTTTGCCGAAGACCACAGATTGTTGCGGTTGCTCACCGAGGAATTCAGCGCGGCATCCATACGGGCAGCCTGACCAATAGTGAATATGTTCTGACAGGTTCCATTGGTATAATCCATGTAATTGGTAAACATGTCGCCATTGGGTCCATTGTTGCAGGTGATGCTTGGGAACGTAGGACAATTACTTTGATTAGGTCCCTGCTGAGTTGGTGTATCGGCAACAAAATCACTTCCACAGGTAGCATCACCCCAAATATGACGAAGGTTCAGCCAGTGGCCAACTTCGTGAGTGGCGGTACGGCCCGCATTGTTCGAATTGGTGGCCGTGCCGGTATCACCGGTATAATCATGTCGCATTACAACACCATCGGTTGCAGCTGCTCCACCGGGGAATTGTGCAAAACCGATTACAATGCCTGAGGTGCCACTGGTGTTTTCAATGGATTTAACAATCCAGATATTCAGGTATTTGTTGCTTGGCCAGTAACTCAGCGCCTTTACATTGTTCCGGGCATTGTTGGTAAGCGGACTGAACACACGCACAACACCATCGGTGCAATTTCCTGCAGGGTCAAGCGTGGCTATACGAAACTCCACTTCCGAGTCGGCACCCAAAGACTGAAAGGGAGCCGGGGTATTAGCAGCGTCGGGGTTAAGCCTTCTGAAATCAAGGTTTAATAAATCAAGCTGATTAAGGCACTGTGCACGTGAAATATTTTCAGGACCTCCTTCATGAATAATATGAAACACAACCGGAATTACCTTTACCGCACTTGCATTTTTGTTTGCATTTCCGGTACCGCGACCAGCCATATACCTGGCTACAAATTCACGGGTCTCGTTTTCGAGCTGCTCCTGCGCTGCTGCATACGATGGGTTGGCTGCTGCTTCTTCCTTATAAATGATTTCGGCAATGCACTTGTCGAAATGGCGGTGCTCTGTTTGCGCATTGATTGAAAATGGCACGATGGTTAAGATGAAAAAAAGTAAACCAGGAATAGATAGGTAATTGTTTTTCATTTGGATGTTGGTTTGTTGATGTATGAAGGGTTAACGATAATGATACTTTTAATGCAGATAAAAAATGTGCCTCTCAGCACAAATTTACCATGGAATAATATTCGGCTAATTTACTGATTTAACAGGTAAGTTACCAAACAGTTTGTGTCAGAATAGGGTAAAGCGTATCGCTTTAGGCGTAGAATTCAGTTTTTTATTGGAAAATTCCAATTTTATGGGATTCGAATGTCACCATTAACCAGCTTATTAACAATAGGTTGATCGGCTGCTGCCCATTTTTTCCCCAAAAGATCTTGTATACCAAGCCATTGATATTCGTCATGCTCCCGAAGTACAATTTCGCCGTTATGCCAGAGCGCTGTAAAAGGGGAAAGGCGAATCTGAAAATCACCGTAATCGTGAATATGAGAGGGCAATTCGTCAACGAGCGTAATTTCAATTCCAAGTTCCTCGCGGATTTCACGTTTAATGCACTGTCTGTGGGTTTCGCCAGGTTCAATTTTACCTCCGGGGAATTCCCATTGTCCGGGTAAACTCATGTGTGCACTTCTGCGGGTAGCCAAAATCAGACGTTCTTTAAAGATCAGGGCGCAGGTTACTTCTTTCAAAGCGAAATTTGTTAGATCAGGGTTGGCTCCATTCAACTTCAACCTCCCAGTTTGCCCTCACTACTATTGGGGTTGTATAATAAATTACATGCTCCGGTTGTTGCCTGATTCTGAAATCACCCGCATCCCAGCGTCCGTTATTGTTGGTATCGGTTATTATTCGCAACCGGTATGTGCCGGGATTAACCTGGTTGAATATCCCCGTAAGGGAATTCAATGCACTACGCTGCCTGATGATTTCATTTTTATCATTGACAAGCTGCAGTAATTTAGGGTCAGTGCCCGAAAACTGAACAGAAAAAGCAATGCTTCCTCTTTCACGATCATGGGCAATGGTATAGGAAGATTTTAAGGTATCATTTGTTAGTCCGTATATATCGGTAACAGCTCCTGGAAGCATCAACAACTGATAGTTTCCGGCTTCACGCGCACCGATAATTTCGAGCCGGGTTTGAAGTGAATCGGTAAAGCGGTATGCCGCGTTAATAACGACCGAATCTTTTAGCAATGATATTTTTGTGGTATCGAGCATAACCAGGGGCGACTGCCAGTTTATAACGGGATTTGTTTCGCCCGCTAACGCGTTGCCACGCGAAGGATAAACAGAAGTTACCGACGAGGTCAGTTCGGTAAGCGCTTTGTCGGCGCTGCCCCGCCTCATCTGGTACCGGACCGTATCGATTAATTGGGCGTTTTCATACCAGGTGATAGTAACGGTATCGGTAGCAGCTGGTATGGTGTAGAGCGAAACCGAGTCAGCCATTTCATTTTGTTGCACCAGCACTTTTTCGAATTCCTGATAGGGGAACAGCCAAGTAAGGTTTCTTGCAGGCCTGGCGAACACAGTAACAAGTTTGCCGGGTTTAATCAAAGCAGTGCTTTTTACCGTTTGCCGGGATGGGTACTGTTTGGAAACACCAATTCGCAATGAAGCTGAATCACCGGCATTGACGGTCCCGTTTATAAAACCCGTCATCTCATCGGGCTGATCATATATATAGTTGTTGTTTTTGTCGGCAAGGGCCAATGCATAATAGTTGCCTGAACTGACGTTCATTATTTCAAACATTCCGTTTTCATCGGATCGCGCAAAATAGGAGGGCTTTATTTTAAGCCACAATGAATCGGCAAGGGTGTCGGCGTAAATAATGGCGAGCGCGTTTTTTGCGGCTTCACCGGCTATAACGTCGTACACCATTCCCGAAATTGTGAGCGAGTCGATAACAGATCCTGTTGCGAAAACATAACGGAAACCGTTCAGAGGATTCCCTTCATTGAGATCGGCAATGGAATTGCCAAAATTTAAAGTGTACGTGGTGTTGGGCTGCAGCGATGGGGGCAGTGAAATAACAATACTTTTTTTACGCAGCGATATTTTCGGTGCCGGTTCAATGGGAGGTGAAACAATCAATTGTTTATTAAGCTCCTTTAATTGCACATACTCGTTAAACGTTAGTTCAATACTGTTGTTGTTAAAGTTTGCCGATCCGTTTTCGGGATGAGCGGTAACCAGCACAGGAGGGGTGATATCTTTTGGCCCTCCGGCAGGCGCAACGCGGTTGGCGCATCCGTAAAGAAGTGCAGCTGTAAAAAGGAGACTATACCTGCGGAGTAATGACGTCAAAGGGTTTCTATTAACTCAATAATTTTTCCAAGATATAACTTATCCGTTCCATCAAAGGCTGCTATTTGTTCGCTGTCGATGTCAAGTACCAAAAACACTTCGCCTCCCTTGCTTGCCGGTAACACAATTTCGGAACGGGACAGGGCACTGCATGCAATATGACCTGGGAACGCATCCACATCGTCAACTAAAATGACCTCGTTTTTTTCCCAAGCTGTTCCACACACGCCCTTGCCTTTACCGATTCGGGTGCATGCAACCGGACCCTGGAAAGGACCCAGAACCAATTCATCGCCTTTTACAAAGTAAATACCAACCCAGTGAAAACCGAATGCCTGCTTAAGTGCGGCAACCAGATTTGCCAGATTGGCCAAAAGATCACTTTCACCCTCAACCAGTGCCATCAACTGCGGAAGCAAAATCCTGTAAACTTCCTCTTTACCGGTAGCAGTTTTAGGAATGACAATATTTTCGGCCATGGTTAAATGATGTTGACTGCCACAAAAATAGGGTTTTTACATTCGCGCATAGGCAATAGTGGCAATGCTGACTTTGGTGCCTGGAATTTCAAGCAAGGCTTCGGCACAGGAAGTTAGGGTAGAGCCGGTTGTTATAACATCGTCGATAAGCAGGAAATGGCTGGCCGAAACCATGGCTTTTGGATTAACCTCAAAAACCCTGTCAACATTTTCGAACCGGGCAAACCGCGACTTGCGGGTTTGGGTAGAAGTAGCTTTGTTTCTGATTAAATAGTGAGGATAAAATGGAGCTTTCATGCTTTCTGAAAGCCCGAGACCAAAAAAATCACTTTGATTAAAACCTCTGGCCCTCAGTTTTTTAACATGAAGCGGAACGGGAACAATAGCATCTATTGTATTAAAGCGTTCCGACTTACGTAAATGCGACCCAAGGATATTCCCGGCCAGCACCCCTACTTCTTTGTCGCCATGATATTTGAGCCTGTGAATCAGATGCTGCACTTTTCCGCTCTTGGTAAAGTAATAAAGCGCGGTAGCCGAGTGCACGGGTACTTTACCCCAAAACTGCTTTTCTACCACATTTCCCTCTTTGACATGAAACCTCGTTTGAGGAAGTTGATACAAACACGGGGTGCAAAGAATGTTTTCGCCTTTAAATAATCCATTGTTACAGGCAGCGCAAACACAGGGATAAAAGAGGTTTACAAAATCATCAAACCAGGTAAACATAATGAAAAAGGTTTAAAAACAATCAAATATAAGCGATTTTTAGAAAGCCTTCATAAATCAAATTCATTATTTGTTCGCTATGGAGAAAATATTACCTTCGTACCCTGTTTTTAGCCTTCACACTTCTATTAACTAACCCAATCTGCTCTCATGGAAGAGAACGAAATGTCCGCCGACTCTTTTGATAAGAAAGAACAGGATTCTAAAAAAGTAATTGTAATTGTGGTAATCTCTATACTCCTGGGAGTAAACGGATTGTTATTGTGGCAGTTTTTTGATAAAAAGAACCACCTGGATGAGGTGAATCTGACCCTTGAAAATACCATCTCCGAAAAGGAATCGCTTTCGGCCGAGCTTCAAAGAATGAAAACCGAGTACGAGAAGGTTAATCAGGAAAACAGCGCCCTCCAAACCCAGTTGACTGCAAAGGATGAAGAAATTAAATCTAAAATAGCTGAAATAGAGCGACTTATAAAATCAGGGGATGCCACCAAGCTTCGTCAGGCCCGGGCTGAACTGATATCGCTCAAACAGCTTAATGAACGGTACCTGGTTCAAATTGATTCGCTCAGGGCGGAAAATGAGAACCTGAATGCCATGAATACCACATTAAACAGCAGCCTGATGTCGGAAAAGGGCAGGGTTCAGAACCTCACCCAGGAGAACACGCTTTTAGCAAATAAGGTGGCCATCGGATCGGTGTTAAAAACCATCAATGTGAAAGCATCCGGGGTCCGGTACCGTTCCAATGGCAAAGAGTCGGAAACCAGCCGTGCCTCATCGGTTGATAAAATCCGCACCTGTTTTACCATTCTCGAAAACCTGGTTGTCGACCGGGGAACCAAGGATGCTTATTTACGGGTACTTAGTCCTGATGGCGCAGTGATGTCGACCAGTTCTGAAACCTTTGTGGTGAACAATCAGGCAACCTTGTACACCATGAAAGACTCTTTTGAATACGATAACAAACAAACCGAACTTTGCCTGTACTGGACCAAAGGTTCGAGTTATATAAAAGGCAAGTACAGGATTGAAGTTTATGTTGAAGGTAGTTTAATCGGGTCAACCAGCCTTACCCTGAAATAATTTTTTAAAAAAAGGCTCTGGCCTGTACGCTTCCCAGGTGAACCGCTTTGGTGCCTGTTGGCTTTCGCCCCTCATAATTTAAATTTACCTGGATACTGTTCGACAAGTTACGTTGCACGGAAGCTCCCCAGGTATAGTTTCTCCCTTTTCGAAGACCTTCAAGAATTTCGTAAGCGATAGGTGAGTTTTCGGATGCATTATATCCTATTTCGATCAGGTTAAACTTTACCGAAAACGTTCCCTTGTTGACGGGACTGTATTTCAATTCAGTTCCAAAGGTATGCTGCTCGCTCAGTTCTCCGGCGTCGCCCGTAATGTTTTCCTTGTTTACATATTTATAAAGTAATGTTGCCCTGAAATAAACAGAAGGTTGTATGCTGAATTTTGGTTCAAGGGTAACAAACCGGATATTGTAATCGCGGTTTGCAAAGTACTGCGAGCGGTTTATTTTGTTTCCCGACTCGTTGTTCAATTGAATACCGAAAACTTTTGTGATGTTCCACCGCGCATTGTTAATCAGATTTTTTAGTTCGCGTGTTTCGAAGCCATTTGTCAGGATAGCTTTATTGGTATTTTCAACCCATGTAACATCAGCGCCAAAAACCGCGCTGCTTCTGTTAAATGAAAGCGTGTTCCTGAATGCCGAATTGCTGGCAATAAGGATATCGTCGCTTACATTGTTCTGAAACGGATTCAATGCACGCAATACATTTTTTTCGAGCGTTTTATTATCGACACGATACGATGTTTGATTGGCAAACCGGCTGATAAATTTTTGAAACCCGGCTTGTTTCTGAAAAAAAGCCGCGGGACTTATTACCAGAACCTGGTTAAACTGATTGGTTCGGGTTTTTACATATTCGTTGGTAGGCAGAAATATTTTCACAAAGTTTGCCTGATCGGGGAAGGCGGAAATTTCAAACTCGTCGAGATCTTTTACACCATTATTATTGTAGTCGCCCGCATAGGCATACACACCGGTGCCGGGAGCAACTTCCAAAAAAGCGTATTCGCGTTTCAATTCCTGTCCGGTGCCCGCCTCATAAAAAGTTGTAAGGCTGAACAATCCTTTTAATATCGTAGCGCTGTAATCAATGCGGTTGAGTAACGATTCTTCGGGGGGTTGTTGTGTTACGAGTGTATCGGATATGCGGAGTTGCCGGTAGTTCGACGAAACCGATAAACGGCTTTTAGGATTTCCGGCAAACTCAATTCGCCCGGACGCTTCATCAGCTTCGGTCGATTTTTTAAATGCGTTATTCAAAACCGCGTAGTCAAACCGTCGCGTGAGGTCTATCCGAAAACGAACCCTGGCTGTATCGGATGATGAAAAATATATTTTTCCTGCATCGTACGAAAAGCTGTTTACGCGGAGCGAATCAGTTGCAGCTTCACGTATGATATTTCGTTCCTGATCGTACCGGCCTCCAATAATAATCCTGCCAACGGACCTCGACAGATCGGTTGATGACCGCAAAAACTGTGTTGAGTTAATACGATTGTCGGCCGTTAAAAAACCGGCATCCGAAACCAGGTTGAATCCCGCAAGGGTAATCCTGGAATTTATCATATTCATAAACCCTTTGTAATCGGCTCCTTTCAGAAATGATTTAAACTGGTAACCTATCATCTGCCGCGGCCTGACAAATTGCAAGGATAATCCTGCGGCATTTTCATCTCCTTCTGCCGGTGCCGATGCCAGGTTCCAGTCGCGCGCGAATTCAATATTCCGATATGTTTCCAACGGTTTGAACAGTTTATTTACATGCTCTAACCGTACGGAGCCAATGAGCTTCCATCCCTGTACAGTATCTGCCGAAAGGCGAAACACCTGTTCAATGCCCCCGGCGAAAGCATAGCCGGCATCATTATTTTTATCTTTTTTCGAAAACAGGTTGATATCATTAACCGAATAGGCGGCTTCGGCAAATATTTTACGATTGTTGCTTAGTTTGTAATCGGCGCCGAACGTAAAGAGTTGTTGCTTTTTAGGTGATATCAGCAATACTACCGGTTCATACGATCCCTGAGGTATTCCGTTAACCGGTTCTCTCCACTCAAACACCCTTCCGTTTGCCCCCGATGCGACAGGAATATAATTTCCTTTGCCGGCACCAACCAAACTGAACCCTAAACGATAAAATGCAATGGTGGAGTCGGTAGAATACCGGTAGAATATATACCCTGACGAATCAATTTTAGCATACAGGACTTCGGTTGAATTAAAGGCAACACTATCGATATTCGGGGAGAACGCCTGAGAAATGCTATCACCGGCATCGGCAAGCAAAAGTTTTTGTTCATCATCGAGATCCTGCAACAGAGGTTGGTTTTTAGCATCCTGTTCCGAAAAAATATTTGCTTTTACTTTCCAGCGCGTATCTTCATATTCCTGGTTAATAAAAAACATGGTACGCGAATAGTTTTTATCGGAGTACTGAAACTCAACAACAATTCTTTTATCTTTTGTGATTGGCCGGCGTGAAGTAAATTTTATTTCAGCAGTGTTGTAGTCGATTATATAATCATTTTGTTCGCCGCGTGTCATTTCGATGCCATCGATAAATACTTTTTCGGTTCCCGAAAGCACTATGATAAATGACTCGTTTTCGGATCCGGTTAAACGATATGGCCCCTGGTTGGCTTCCTGGCCGTTAATGATGTTTCGTGCGTATTTACCTTTCGAAACTGCACCGCTAACCGTTGTGCGCATTACCTGGTCGGTTCGTTCGCCGGGAAGGTACTCGGCAGTAAGCACCCCTCCCTGACCTTTCTTGTAAAAGTTCATGAAATAACTTTCGGGGCGCCGCAACTCAAAATCGCCTGCAATAAGTTTGGTTTTGTTTCGCGAAAGCTGAATAAAAACCTTATCGAAATCCTGAATCTGTTGTGTGTTTCCTTCGGGCTGAACCGGGATGTTGTTGTCGGTGATTGCGGCCAGTATTTCAACATCGTCGCTGAGTTTACCAGCCAGTTGCAGGTTAAAGCTGGAGTTTACAACAACGTCCTGGTTGTTTCCAAAGCTGACTCCTCTCGAAATATTGCCGTTTCGCTGAAGCCCTTCGAGTTTAAAGATTTTATTTTCACCACCCTGTTCACTGTATGAATATGGGTTGTACTGACCGCTGAATAACTTTTCAATAACCCCGCGGTCGCGATTTTTATATGTTTGTGTGAGAAGCAACGGGAATACACGGTACAAAACCAGGACTGAATCGGGTAAAACACTGCGATAAATTTTTTTAAAGATAATAATAGCAGCGGCTTCATTTAAAAAATAGTAGCTGGTATCGAGTAAGGTATTTGTTTCAGGAACAAGGATGCTTACCGAGCCCGGTACCAGGCTCAGTGAATCGATGCGTACAGTGTCGGCACTAACGGGAATGAATAATTGCCGTGAGTTACCCAAACGCTGAGCCACAGCCGTGCAGGGCAGAAACTGCAACAATAATAATGTGGCTATGACAATGAGGTTTTTCAAAGCGGTACCAGTAGCAATCTTTCAGGCGGGGTAATAGCTATATAACCCCATTCTTTCCCCGAAAGTATCCGGAATGATATAAGCCTGTGAAAATAAATAAAAAGAGGATGAAGCCGGGTTTTATTTACCGGTACTATCGCCCGAACGGGTAGCTACAAGCTTTACAAGGCTGCGCTTGGCCAGAGGTAAAAGTGTTTCTTCAAGCGGAACCGCAATTTCGGATTCCACCACATAAGTTGCCGGGTTGGGAAGTTTACGGTTGTACCGGATGAGCTCCAGCTTGATGTTTTCAAATGTATTGGCTACGGATGATGAATAACTGCATAAGTACTGTGTTGATATACCCCGGTACCTTTCATCGGGGTTTTCAAAAATGGTAATCTGGTATTCGTAAACCAGGGTATCGCCTTTTGGGGCATACTTAATCATCAAATACCCCTCATCGGCATGAAGCGGGATAATCCCAATGGGAAATATGTTAAGTTTCGACTCTATGAATTCGTAAATGGTTTTGCCTTCGGAGATATATTTTTCAAACTGTGGAATAGAGAAATTGATAATACTTTCAATTTCCGACATCAGCTGATCGTCGTTTACCAGTTTTTCATAGATCATGTTAAATTTCGATAAATCGGTACCGGTAAGCCTTTCAGGAAAACTTTCAAAAAGGTTTTTCTTATTATCGCGGATAGCAACTACGTTTCGGTAATGGCTAACCAGTTCGCTCAGGGCGGGATATAGCCTCGATTCGGTAAACCGCTCGCTTACCCGCTGCAAATAGCCCAGCAGCAGATACTTTTTGTATTCAAAATCAATATGTTTCTCAGTAATCCAGTTTGCGCTTAACATAGGCATTCAGAATTTAGGGAACAGTTATTTGATTGGTTTAGGGCCCTGTAAACCAGGCCTGCGTATTAAGTTTTATGCAAGTATAAGTAAAACGTAAAAATTTCTTTTTCGTTACCCGGCCGGCTGCTTTTATTTCACCATTAAAATCGGGCTCTTTGGCCAAGAGTTGCTATTGGTTAAGTATCAACCTTATTTTGTCACCCAACACTCTGGAGTATAGTTCAGCCCCCTTTCCGTTCAGGTGCGTTTCGTCGAAGGAATATTCCGTCAAATAAAATTCAGGGTATTCGACCCCGTTAGCCAGCTGGATGCGGTTGGATTCAGGCAGGCTGTAAAAAAGCGGTATAAGCTCATCGTATTGTGCCTTGTCGATGCGGGGCGACAATAGAAAAATCAGATGAATATTTTTTGAGGCGGCGGTTTTAATCATACGGCTTAAGTTGCGGGCATAATTATGGTTCAGATTTTTTTGCCTCAGTTCCGGGTCAAGGTACTTATTGAACATCCGCTCGCTGATTTGCCTGCGCTTGGTTACTACTGTGGTGTCGTTGAGAAATTTCATCCGCCTGTTGCCAACATCCTCTTCGGGTAGCTGTGTTTTTTCGGCTTCCAAATCCAATGGCACAAAACCATTGATATGGCCCGTGGGCAAATAACTGGCTGCCGGAGAATTTCGGGTACCTGCCAGCTGGAGTGCAGTGGTTCCATAGCCCAGGTTCAGCAGTTTATCGGCGTAACTGATAGCATGAATGGCTGTCAAGGCAACTTTCGACCACCATGCATAAGTGGATGAAGCAATTGCCTCCACCGCGAAGTAAAAGAGTGAAGCGTTATACCAATAATATGTACGGTTGGTATGCAGGTTGGTATAATCGACCGAACGGATTTTTGAAAGTTCAATAATTACTATCTCAAATTTGCCGGGGTGTTCGGATATTATATTTTCGTAAACATAAAACGATTCAGGTACGAACAACCAGTTAACGCCAAAATTATAGGAACTGGTACCTGCCACGGAATCAACAACGGCTGTATTAACCTGCCTGTGAACCCTGCTTGACCCTATAAACAGGGTATTGCAATTATTTCCTGTTTTATGCAAGTCGCCATTCTTATAATACATCAGGTCTGAACCCTGAGTCCAGTCGGTCAGTTTTAAAATTGGATAAACATAATTGCACAATATCACACTAATGGTTACAATCAACGTTAATAACAAACCGATATGTAACAGCAGCTTTTTCATCAGAACTGGAAATAGATAAAACTGTTGCCACCAAAAACCCCAAAGTTGAGGATTACTAAAATCAATGCCGCGTATAAGCTCCATCGTTTCACTGCCGGCATACGGTCGATGCTGGCTCTCATGGACGCGTGTCCCTTAATTTTTTCAATGATCAATAATGCTGCAATAAAAAACAGCCCTGCGGCTATTTCGAACCGGTTAAATCCATGAAAAATTTCACTCATCCCTGCCGAATGAAAAACGATACTGTGATTAATGATGGTAACGGCTTCATCAAACGAGGCCGCTCTGAAAAAAATCCATGCAAATGAAACCAGTATGAATACCAAAACCGGCTGAAAGAAATTATGAAATTGCGAGTACTTTTCGCCAAATCCCGCTACAACACGGTTTCGGGCCTGTTGAGTGATGAGTGCAAAAACCAGGTATAAGCCATGCAAGGCTCCCCAGGCGATAAAGGTCCAGTTTGCGCCATGCCAGAGTCCGCTGATGATAAAAGTAATAAACAGGTTAAAGTACCAGCGCGATTTTATTACCCGGTTACCCCCAAGAGGTATGTACAGGTAATCTTTGAACCACGTTGAAAGCGAAATATGCCACCGTTTCCAAAACCCATCAATGGTAGATGCAAAATAGGGTGTTCTGAAATTTGTCATCAGGGTAAAGCCCATTACCTGTGCAGCACCAATGGCAATATCAGAATACCCCGAAAAATCACAATAGATTTGAAATGCAAAAAATACCGTAGCCGTTATTACTGCCAGGCCATAGTATCCGTCGGGGTTGTTATAAACCAGATCAACCATCGGCGCCAGCCTGTCGGCAATAACTACTTTTTTAAATAACCCCCACGCCATGAGCTTAAGGCCTCCCGTGACCCGGTCGTATTCAATGTAATGCTTTTCGCGAAACTGATGAAGCAGGTTTTGCGGACGTTCAATAGGTCCAGCCACCAGCTGCGGATAAAACATCACATACAACGAAAAGATACCAAAATGCCGCTCCGCTTTTTGATGGCCACGGTAAACTTCAATGGTATAACTCATGGCCTGAAACGTATGAAAAGAAAGACCAATTGGCAGGATAATATTGAGGTAGGGGATGGGATTTTCGGACCCCGACATTCCTAAAAACGCGGTGAGGTTATCATTAATAAAGTTGTAATATTTGAATATGGCCAGTACTCCGATGTTTGCAGCCAGGCTCATCCACAACCATCGCTTTCGTTTCAGCCCTTCGGCATTCTCAATAAGTATCCCCGCGAAATAATCAATTATAATAGTAAAAAAGAGAATCAGCAGGTAGGCAGGGATAAAAAACATATAAAAAATACAGCTGGCAGAAAGTAATAACATCCAGCGAAAGCGGTGAGGCAGGGTAAAGTACAAGGCCGTTACAACAACGAAAAATATCAGAAACTCAAAGGAATTGAATAGCATCGGATGGTTTTGCCGTCAAAATTTAGCCTGCGCAAAATAAGGCAAATCATTTAAATTATTGGATGTTGGGCGAATACTTCTATAATTACCGGAGATTTCACACCTTTGCACTCACAATAAATTATTACCCGCATTATTTTCAATACCCCGGGACAAACTAAAACTAAAAAAATTTATATGAAAGCTTTCACAAAACCGGCCATGATCATGGTGTTTGCTGCTTCCTTGCTTGTTTCATGTGTGCCCAGCAGGCTATACGACGATTTGAAGTCGAAGAAAACACTTTGTGAAGAAGAGAATGCACGGATAAAAGCGGAAATGCTTGAGGTGCGTACCCGTATTGCCGAAATGGAAGTAACTATTAAAGACCTGGATCGTGATAACAACTACCTTAAAAAAGATACTACTACCCTGGGTTCAGGAAACCGGAGACTGACGAGCTTATACAATGAATTATCAGAATCGTATGAAAAGCTTGTTGCCAATAACGACCGGCTGCTTTCATCCAATCAAAGTGAAACCCGAAAAGTTATTCAGCAACTCCAAATGACCCAGGAGGAGTTGTTGCGGAAGGAAGACTCCTTGAAAATAAGAGAGAAAAACCTTTCGGAAGCCCTGGCGCAACTGAAGCTTCGTGAAGCTAAGGTAACCGAGCTTCAAAAAATCCTCGACTCCAAAGACAGTGCTGTAAGGGCACTGAAAGAAAGTGTTACCAAAGCACTATTGGGATTCAGCAAAGACGGGCTTAGCATTGAACAAAAAAACGGGAAGGTTTATGTTTCACTGGAGGAACGGCTGTTGTTCGCATCGGGCAGCACAGTAGTAGATCCAAAAGGCGAAGAGGCCTTAAAGCAGCTTGGAAAGGTTTTGGAAAAGAATGCCGATATCAGTGTGCTTATTGAAGGCCACACCGATAATGTGCCTATAAAGGGCGGTGCTATCAAAGATAACTGGGACCTGAGTGTACTCAGAGCTACATCGGTAGTGCGGATTCTGGAAAAGAATAAAAATATAAATCCGGTGCGGTTAACTCCTGCCGGCAGGGGAGAGTTTCTGCCTATCGATCAAGCAAACACTTCCGAAGCGCGCAAAAAAAACAGACGCATAGAAGTCATTCTTACTCCAAAGCTTGACGAGTTATTCGAGGTTCTGGAAAGTAACTGATCAGTATTTCGGTATTGTTATATCTGAAAAACTGTTACGCAGGAATTTACTACAGCCCCGAAAACCGTTTTTTCCACATTTCATTGAACGATTCTTTGGCAGGAAGCGGCATCGTACGCAGGCCCATAGCACTGTTAAAAAAAATGTTACCGATAAAATATTTTCTGGGACGCAGGCTTTTCCATTTGGCACCATCGCGTTTCATCATGGAGTTTTTCCATAAAAAATAAAATAACTTGTCGGTGGCTGGCGCCAGATCATGCGAAACATTCTTCCTGCGGTTGTCGAGCGTAAGTTTATTAAAGTTGATATTCACCGGACAGTTTTCGGTATCGGCGGCACTGAGGGAGGAAAAGTCGCTCATAAATCCGTGGGTTTTTAAGCCATTCAAAACCGGACTTACAACCGTTCCGGGAGGTCCCATCCAGGTTGACTTGTAAGGATGTCCGCCTATAACAGCGAACAAGGGGTCGTGATGCAGGCAGGCACCGCAGCGTATGCACGACAATACACTTCGTTGCAGTTCTTCAGCTATCACTTGTGTGCGGCCGTTATCAATTAATATTACATACATCTGCGAGGGGCCATCAGGCTCTCCTTGCCGGCGTGGTCCCCTGAGAATGGAATTATAGGCTGTAAGTTTTTGTCCGGTGCCATATGTCGAAAGCAATGGCCATAACACCTGCAGGTCGAGCATGGAGGGAATCACCTTGTCGATACCGGCAACCACAATGTGGATTTTAGGTCGCGATGCCGAGAGCATTACATTGCCCTCATTTTCGGTGATGGCAACTGCCCCCTGGTCGGCAATAATAAAATTGGCACCGGTAATGCCAACATCAGGCGAAACAAATGCCGCACGCATTTTTTTGGCAGCCATTGATGCCAGTGTAGCCGGATCGGATGAATGAACGGGGCCGATTTGTTCACTGAAAAGTTTTTGAACATCTTCAGCACTTTTGTGTAATGCCGGCAACACGATGTGTGATGGCGGCTCTTCCGACAGTTGTAAAATATACTGCCCCAGGTCAGTTTCAATCCATTTTTTCTGACTTTGGGCAAGTACCTGGTTAAGCTGAATTTCGTCGGTGGTTAACGATTTTGATTTGACAATACTATTTGCGCCCGACTTCAAAATAATTCCAAGCACTTCGCTGCTGGCTTCGGAGGCATCCTGCGCCCAAATAACCTTACCGCCCGATTTAATAAAAGTCGATTCAAACTGAATGAGAAATTTGTCGAGGTACTCAATAGACTTCCAGCGGATAAATGCAGCCCTTCGCCGTGCTACTTCAAGGTTCGAAAATTGTGACAGCGATTTTTCAAAATTGTGCCGGTAGAGTTTTTTTGCCGAAGAAATTCTTGACTGTAATTCAGCGTCCTGAAGTTTTATGGATACTTCTTTACGGAATGAATGTTCAAACTCGCTCACGTTACTTTCAGGTTTCGGGGTTGCGCAAAAGTAACTGTTATTATTGAAACTGTGTGAATGATTTAAAGAAGCCTGTTACCACCGGTTTCCCGGGAGAGGGAACTGCTTGCATTTCGCATACCGTACCGGTGTCATTGGAGTAGCTCAAAAATCGCGGGGTGAATATCAATACTCGGGCAATACCGGTTTATTATTCAGCACATCATCAATGCCGGCCATCACTTCATCGGTGAGTAACGAAACCACCATGGTGGTTTCGAGATTCTCCCGTAATTGGGACACTTTGGAAGCGCCAAGTATTATTGTGCTGACGTGCGGATTCTTTAAGCACCAGGCAAGCGAAAGTTTTGTCAGGGATATTTCTAAATTATCGGCGATCGCTTTCAGTTTCCGTACCTTTTCCAGTTTGTCGTCCCTCACAACCCGGTCCTTCAGCCAATCGAGACCTTCCATTCCCAATCGTGTATCATCAGGAAATTCATTAAGGTATTTGCCCGTTAATAATCCGGATGCGAGCGGCGACCATATAGTGGTTCCCAACCCATGGTACTTAAACAAGTGCCGGTATTCGGCTTCCATTTTTGTGCGTCGAAACATATTGTACTCAGGTTGTTCCATCACGGGGCCGATCAAATGATTTTGTTTGGCAACCAGATGTGCTTCCATTATTTCGGAAGCACTCCACTCCGAAGTCCCCCAATAGAGAATTTTACCCTGCTGAATTAAATTGTGCATGGTCCAAACGGTTTCTTCAATGGGTGTAGCGGCATCGGGGCGGTGACAAAAAAACAGATCGATGTAATCGACCTGCAGCCGTTTGAGTGCACCATGACAACCTTCGGTGACATGCTTTCGCGATAAGCCCTTTTGATTGGGTTTGGCATCACCCAATCCGAAAAAAACTTTACTCGATACAAGGTAAGATGTGCGGTCCCATTGCAGCTTTTTCAATATTTTTCCCATGACAATTTCCGACTGTCCCCGTGCATAAATTTCGGCATTATCGAAAAAATTCACGCCATTTTCGTAAGCGGTAATCATTAATTCTTCAGCCAGGTCGTCGCCTATTTGTTTTCCGAATGTCAGCCACGACCCTAATGAAAAAGCGCTTACCTGTACGCCCGAATTTCCCAGTTTTCTATATTCCATTTTTAAAAAGTTTTTACAAAGATAGAGAATGTGTTTCAAAGCCTTTGTGACATAAGTTATTTGCCGTGGATTTGCTCAGTTTATAACAAATTCCGCAACCGGCGCCCATCGTCACAAGGAATGATAACATTCATTAGCTTTGCATGATGCAAACCGTTATTTTCAGGGATCTTGGTCTGATTGATTATAAAAGGGCATGGGATTACCAGGAACAGCTGCTCAGGGAGTCGGTGGCCATAAAAATGGCTAACCGCGAAAAGGCTGTTCATCAAAAGCTCGACCCTGTCCATAACCTGCTCTTCTGTGAACACCCTCATGTATTTACACTGGGTAAAAGCGGCAGGGAGGATCACCTGTTACTGGACGAAAAGCAACTGAACGAGAACAGCGCCGTGTTTTATAAAATCAACCGGGGCGGCGACATCACATACCATGGGCCCGGACAGGTTGTCGGGTATCCGATTCTTGACCTCGACTATTTTTTTAACGACATACATTTGTATCTTCGGAATCTTGAGGAAGCGGTTATCAGGATGCTGAAGGAATTCGGTCTTACCGGCTCACGTATAGATAAACTTACCGGGGTATGGATTGATGCTCATGATGAAAAAAAAGCCAGGAAGATATGTGCCTTTGGGGTACGCTGCAGTCGCTGGGTAACCATGCACGGATTTGCATTAAATGTAAATACCGACTTAAATTATTTCAATCATATCATCCCGTGCGGAATTCAGGACAAGGCCGTTACATCTATGCAACAAGAGCTCAGGCAGGAAGTAAATATTGAAGAAGTAAAAGTAAAAATCAAAAAACACCTGAGTGATATTTTTGAAATGAGTCTTCAGGAATCACCTGCACCACATATATTTTAATTATGGCAACACGAGCATTAAAATGGTGGCACTTCGCAGCAGGAGTATTTGTGATATTGAATCTTTATCTGTGGTCGTCAGGTAAATTGTATTATTACAAGGCCCTTGTATATAACTATGTGAATATCGACGATCTCGAACTTTTTCACACACGTACGGTGGAAGCTGGTAACGCAGATCCATGGAGCATCGCTTCTTCCTATAATAAAAAACCACTCTCCGAAAAACTTAAAAATACGCTGGAGCAATATCGTACCGTAGCTTTTTTGGTTATCCGGAACGACTCCATTGTTTTTGAACAGTATTGGGAGCAATACAACGATTCATCGCTTTCAAATTCGTTTTCGATGGCAAAAAGCATTGTCGGTATCCTTACGGGGATAGCTGTTGACGAGGGGAAAATTAAAAGCATCGACGACAAGGTGTGCAACTACCTGCCTGATTTTTGCAGCGACGGAAATAAAGACGTTACTATTCGTCACCTGTTAACCATGAGTTCGGGTTTGAATTATGATGAGGGTTATTCGAGTTTGTTCAGCCCTGTAACGCAATCGTATTACGGAACCGATTTGCGAGATCAGATGTTGTCGCTCAAAGTAATAACTCCTCCCGGAAAGGAATGGAACTATATGAGCAGTAATACTCAGCTGCTGGCTTTTGTTATTGAAAAAGCAACAGGAATGAACATCAGTACGTATGCTTCGATCAAACTGTGGAAACCCATAGGCGCCGAACATGACGCCAGATGGAGCCTCGATAGAAAAAACGGGAACGAAAAAGCTTATTGCTGCTTTTATTCAAATGCCCGTGATTTTGCACGGATAGGAAAGTTGTTTTTAAATAAAGGCCGATGGAACGGAAGACAAATAGTAAGTGAAGCGTATGTTCAAGAAAGTATCACCGCGGCTAACCTTATGGATGGTAATATGCCAAATGCCATCTATGGTTTTCAATGGTGGCTCACCAGCTACAATGAACAGCCGGTATATTATGCCAGGGGAATACTTGGACAATATATTTTTGTAATTCCCAGCGAGCAGCTTATATTTGTACGATTGGGACATGAGCGGGGCGAAAAGGGTGCGGATGGTGAATTAACCGACGTTCCGGTATATATTGAAGAAGTGATGTTGCTTTACGGAAACAATAACCAGTGAAACAATACGTATAAAAAATTGTATAATAGTTAGTCATTTTTTAAAGAATACTATTAATGCTTAAAGATATTCCCGAATTAAAAGTTGAAGATATTGCCCTCGCGGTAGTACCCGATGTTCCCGCAGGAACAACACCCGATGAGTTTACCGTTTGGGATGTATTCATTATTAATCTTAAAAAACAACCTATTCACGGCGTGCTGGTCAGTTCAAAAGGTTACGGAGAATTGAAGGGTAAAGAAGTTAAAACTTCTGTATTAAGACATTTTATTGACGAGCTGGAACCCATGAGCGCGGCACGTGTAGAGCCCATCGACCGGCAGGTTTTTGGATTGAACAATGAGTACTGGGTGAGTTTTTATGTGGATAAAGTCATCTATGATAAAAAGTATCTTTTTTTACCCGAAAGCATACTGGAAGATAATTTTATGAATATACCCGTGCTTAACAAATCGGGCGTTATGATCCGGTAGCGGTTGATTTTCAGGGATGGTTTTCCGGAATATTATTTTTGATCTTGGCGCTGTAATAATTGACATCAATTATAATTTAACAGCCGAGGCATTTAAGAAACTCGGACTTGTTAATTTCGATGATATTTATTCCAAAAAATCGCAGAGTGATATTTTCGATCGCTTTGAAAAAGGAATTTTACCCGAAGATGAATTTCGGAATGAACTAAAAAGTTTCCTGAAAGGACCCGTTACCAGTGAACAAATCGATGCTGCCTGGAACGCCATGCTGATTGGCATACCTCAGTCAAGATACGACTGGCTAGCCACCACCGGCAGGAAGCACAGGATTTTCCTGCTCAGCAACACAAACACTATTCACGTAAATGCATTTTCGAAGCTGATTGAAAAGGATTATGGCATCCGGAAGTTTGAATCGCTATTCGAAAAAGTATACTATTCATGTTTTATGGGTATGCGAAAACCCGACATAGAAATATTTGAACATGTATTGCGCGATAACAACCTGTCGCCGCATCAAACGTTATTTATCGACGATTCCATACAGCACATCATTGGTGCCCGGGCAGCCGGACTGCATACCATGCACCTTACTGAAGGAAAAACCGTGGAAGAGCTGAACTTTTAATCTGATTTACGTTCCTGGCAAAGCTCAATTAACACGCCATTTGTTTCTTTTGGGTGCAAAAAGCAAATCAGCTTATTGTCGGCACCGGGCCTGGGTTCTTTGTTTAAAAGTGTGAAGCCCTCATGCTCCAGTCGTTTCATTTCAGCAACAATATCATCTACATCAAAAGCGATGTGGTGAATGCCTTCGCCGCGGTTTTCAATAAATTTTGCAATCGGGCTCTCTGAATGAAGTGCCTCAAGCAATTCAATTTTATTTTCTCCCGAAAGAAAAAAAGAGGTTGATACGCCTTCGCTTTCTACCGTTTCGGTTTTGTAAGGAGGGGTTCCCAACAATTTGGTGAAAAGTTTATTCGATTGTTCAATATTCTTAACGGCTATGCCTATATGTTCAATTTTTTTCATCGGGGTTCTTCAGGTTGTCGCCGGAGGTATTCCCATCCGAAGGCCGGTAAATATAATGAATCTTCACTTGCGAATTCGCATCCTTTGCCGGAGGTTTGCCTCCATCGGGAGGGATTTTCCAGTAAGCGTTTTCATCATCCTCATCGTCGTCCTCTTCATGAAACGAGGGTTGCTCCCATTCATATAATTTACGTTGCGGCCCCTCTTTGCGATAAACGATGGCCATTAATATCCCCGCAAGGGAACCATATAAATGGGCCTCCCAGCTAATTTCCCTGACCAGTGGGAATATCCCCCAAACCATTCCTCCGTAAAGGAATACTACCAGCAATGAAAGAGCCATTAAACGTACATCGCGACGGATAAAGCCGCTGAAAAAGAGAAATGCCGTGAGACCGTATACCACACCACTGGCGCCAATATGAAACGAATCGCGGCCCCCCAGCCAGAGCCAAAAGCCACCCAGTAAGTAAACCCAGGCAAATACTTTGTATGCCAACGAGTTATAAAAATAAAACAATCCCGCTCCCAGTACCAGCATAGGCAATGAGTTTGAAACCAGATGTTTTATATCTCCATGAATAAAAGGGCTGGTAATAATGCCGATCAGCCCTTTGGCGGACCGTGGAAAAACTCCATATTCAGTCAGCAAATGTCCCGATTTCCATTCGATTAACTTAATAATCCAAAGTACCGATACCAGTATCAATCCCGGAATAAAACTCTTTATAATTCGTACAACCTCTTTATCCATAACCCGTTCTTGATTTTGAGATTACCCCAAAACTATTCCAATCGCCCCGGCACAAACGATAATCCTGTAAAAGTCATAATTTTCTGCCCATTCGTCACTAAACTGCCAACAATGGGTACTTTTGTTTTATGGTTACGCCATATGTGGTAAATAAAATAGCAGCATTTTCGGGTCATTCGGGGTCGGTTTACGCGCTTGAGAACCTTGCCGAAGGATTGATTTGTTCGGCCGGAAGCGATAAAGTGGTTGCCATGTGGAACTTAAATAACCCGGGCGATGGTCAAATGCTGGCCCAAATGCCCGACCCTGTTTACTCATTGCTTCACATTCCGGCACAACAACTTTTGCTTGCGGGCCAGGCATCAGGAAATATTCACCTGGTTAATCTGGAAACGAAAAAAGAGGAACGGGTTCTTGGCTACCAGAAAGGAATCATTTTCAAAATGATGTTATCGGTAAAACATCGTTTGCTTTTTTCCCTTTCGGGAGATGGCGAGCTGGGAGTAATTGAAATTCCAGAGTATAAACTTTCAAGAAAACTCAATATACCAGGAGGAAAGTTACGTGCGGTAGCGATAAATAATAATGAGGATGTAATGGCTTTGGGAGCAGGTGACGGAAGCCTGTATGTTTTTTCGTTACCGGGAATGGAACCGTTACATCACTTTCAGGCACATCAGGAAAGTTTTTCGGTGAACGCGCTTGAGTTTAGCCCCGACGGAACATTACTTTTATCGGGGTCGCGCGATGCGCACATGAACGTGTATGATGTAAAAGCGAACTTCATCAAATTAGATTCCATTCCGGCACATAATTTTGCCATATATGGAATTGCTTACAGTCCCGATGGCAAACTACTGGCAACGTGCAGCCGCGATAAGCATGTAAAAATCTGGAACCCCGCATCCATGGAAGTGTTGGTTCGTATAGACAATGAAAACTACAACGGTCATGTGAATTCGGTTAACACGCTTCGATGGAATCATGAAACCGGATATCTGGTTACTACCGGCGACGACCGTTCGGTGATGGTTTGGGAGATTGAAAGCTGAACAGGACCCAACACAACAGGAAAAGAAAATCCACCGTTAATCAGGAATGATCCTTAAATTTACAGCAGCAGCCACGCACTATCTATAATCAACCGAAATTATATTAAACATCCTTGAATCCAAATCTCGATCCCAGCGAATCGTCCCTGCAGCATGTCGACAGGGAAATGGAAAAAGTGCTCAGGCCACTTGACTTTGGTGACTTTACCGGTCAGGCAAAAGTAGTGGAGAACCTGAAGGTGTTTGTGAAAGCCGCGCAGCTCCGTTCCGAATCGCTCGACCATGTGTTGTTGCATGGCCCTCCCGGCCTTGGCAAAACTACGCTTGCCAATATTATCGCCAATGAACTTGGAGTAAACATCCGCGTAACTTCGGGTCCGGTGCTGGATAAACCCGGTGATTTAGCGGGACTTTTAACCAACCTCGAACCTAATGATGTTTTGTTTATTGATGAAATACACCGGCTGAGCCCTGTAGTGGAAGAGTATTTGTACTCGGCCATGGAGGATTTCAGAATTGATATTATGATTGATACCGGCCCAAACGCGCGTTCGGTTCAGATAAAACTGAATCCCTTTACACTGGTTGGCGCAACCACACGTTCGGGTTTGCTCACATCTCCGTTGCGTGCCCGTTTTGGCATTACTTCACGACTCGAGTATTATGATGCCAAACTTTTGCAGCTGATTGTTTTGCGGTCGGCTGATATTTTGAAAGTGCCCGTTGTGGATGAGGCCGCATTTGAAATCGCACGCCGCAGCAGGGGAACACCACGGATTGCCAACGCGCTCTTGCGAAGGGTGCGCGACTTTGCACAAATTAAGGGTTCCGGAAATATTGATATAGATATTGTTAATTACTCACTCACCGCTCTTAATGTGGATGCACATGGACTGGATGAGATGGATAATAAAATACTAAGTGTAATTATTGATAAATTTAAAGGCGGCCCCGTTGGAATAAGCACTATTGCAACGGCTGTTGGCGAAGAGGCCGGTACCATTGAGGAAGTGTATGAACCGTTTCTGATAATGGAAGGATATCTTGCCCGCACACCACGCGGAAGGGAAATAACCGACAAGGCCTACCGGCATCTGGGCAAGAAACGCAATGGCCAGCCTGGATCTTTGTTTGATGAAGCATAAAATTCATGCCGATTGAAAACACATTGTATCATAAGTTCACCGCTTGGTAATTTGCTGGCTGTTGCCAACGAATCGGGTATATGTGAATTGCGGTTTTTTGACGGCGACAGTAATTCGGGGAATATCCATTATCCGGTTACCAACAACAATGTATATTTAAATGAATTAAAAATTCAGCTGAGCGATTACTTCGCCCGTACCCGAAAATCATTCGACCTGCCACTTTGTCCCGAAGGCACTCCTTTCCAGAAAAAAGTTTGGGATCAGCTGCTCAACATTCCATACGGACAAACAACATCCTATATGCACCTTGCCGTGTTGGTTGGCGACAGTAAATCGGTTCGTGCTGTTGCGGGGGCCAATGCAAAAAATCCAATCATGATTCTTATACCCTGCCATCGCACAGTTGGAATAAAAGGCGAACTAACCGGTTATGCGGGCGGACTAAGAGCAAAGAGGTTTTTACTGGAACTTGAAGGTGCCATTAAACCCGAAGCACAACTGGAGCTTATTTTCCCCGAATGATACTTATAATCGGGCACGGTACAGTTTTTAAACAATGGACCTGAAACTAAAACACGCGAATCTGATCAAGGCAGAGGCCGCACGGCTGGGGTTTTCGTTTACCGGCATATCGCGCGCGGAGTTTCTTGAAGATGAGGCCCCGAGACTCGAAAAGTGGTTGCAGCAAAATATGCATGGTTCCATGAATTACATGGAACGGAACTTCGACAAACGGCTCGACCCCCGCCTCCTTGTTGATGGTGCCCGGTCGGTGGTTTCGCTGTTGTTGAACTATTTCCCTCGGCAAGAACAGATACATGCACCGGCACCCAAAATATCACGGTACGCATATGGGAAAGATTACCACATTGTAATAAAAGAAAAATTAAAGCTGCTGCTCAATTATATCAGCGAACATATTGGCGAAGTTCACGGCAGGGCGTTTACCGATTCGGCACCTGTACTCGACCGGAAGTGGGCGGCAAAAAGCGGACTTGGCTGGATCGGAAAAAACACCAACCTGATTCATCCAAAAGCCGGCTCCTGGTTTTTTATCGCGGAGCTTATTATCGATCTTGATCTTGAGCCCGACGCTCCCATTCAGGATTATTGCGGAACCTGCTCACGCTGTATCGACGCCTGCCCTACCGGTGCCATAATTAAACCATATGTGGTTGATGGGAGCAAATGCATTTCCTATTTTACCATTGAGCTGAGGGAACAGATTCCGCTAAGCATGAAAGGAAAATTTGATAACTGGGCCTTTGGTTGCGATATATGCCAGGAGGTGTGTCCGTGGAACAGGTTTTCGAAGCCATCGACTGTTTCAGAATTTCAGCCTAAGGAAGAAATTAAAAACTGGACCGATAAACAGTGGCATGAAATTACCGAAGAGGTATTTGAAAAAGTATTTCACGATTCGCCCCTGAAAAGAGCAGGATTTGATGGCATAAAACGCAATTTAAGATTTATTAATCCTGAAGATAATGGCTAAACGAGAAGTGATGACTGAAGTGCCGATAAAACTTCATCCTGCTCAGGAACGCTGTATTGCCCCGTCACCCAGCTTGTCATAATATGAAGCCTTCCCCGGTATTCATAAATCAAAAATGTGATTCCCGGAGAAACGGGATTCGAAGGATAATTTTTTATTCCGGTAATTTCATTACCTGTAAAATGAGTAAGTTTTTCAAAGGTATTACCTAAAAGCGAAAACGAAAAACTTGAAAGTTTACCGAATGATGGCAGGTTAAGCATCGGATAATAAAATGGCATGGGCATGTATTTGTATCCTTCGGTAAAATCGACAAACGCATTGGGCATATCATTTCTTAACTGATCCAGAGTTTGTTTCTTAAGTAAAGGAGCAACGGATACACCACAATTGAGATCGGAAGCACGGATTTTATAAAATAAGAACGAAAGCCCGTTGAACAATACAGCTGCAGGCTCGCCGCGTTTTCGGGTATTTACCGGAACCGGAATCCATAAAAAATTATGTTTGTCCTGTTTTTTAAACAGGTGATGATGCAGTACAAGACTTATTTTATCCAGAAAATAAATGCTATGATGCAAATCAAGACCCCGTTGCCTGCATAAATCATAAATACAGGCGGTTTCGTTATGGCTGTATGAAATTTCGCGATAGGTAATTTGCAAAGGTTTTTGTCCGGGCAGCCGCTTTCGCGGGATGGTCATCAGGGTATTGGCTTCCCTGAATGTGAAAAACACTTCTCTGAAGAAACCGGCAAATCTTTTGGAAAACTTTCGTTTGGTTTTGTTTGCAGGCAATAAAGGCGGAGTATGAATCCCCGCAAGGGAATAAATGAACGACTGGACACCTGCGAAATCAAAAAGGATATGATGAAACCCAAAAAGCACACATGAAGTGCCGTTAGGAAATTGAATTACATCAATGGTAAGTGGAGGATTGGTATATACGTGGACAGGCTGGTTGAGCAGATGTCGGGGTATTTCATCGGTGGCGGCATGATGAAACCGCGGAATTAATTTGCTTTCTGCATTTATAAACCGCAGTGACGGAAACCCCAGTCCAAAAGTTTTACTCACACGTACTTTTGCAAGCCGGTTACATAATTCGCTTTCGCGGATGGTTTTTTTGATGAGGTTTTCATCAGCGGGACCTTTCATGAACAGTGCCAGCCGAGCCTCATGGCCATGGCCCCCTTTTCTTTTAATGTGATGGTCGATGAGGAGCTGAAAATAATCGATGCCCGGAAGAGATACCCTTTTAGTGGACATGTACCGGATTTTTTCTTCCCGATTTTTTTTCAATTAATCCCGATACAATTTTTGCAGAAAGCACCGACAACGGTACTCCGCCGCCCGGATGAACGGTCCCGCCACAGAAGTACAGGTTTTTTATTTTTCCTGTAAAGTTTGGATGACGAAGAAAAACGGAAAACTTACTGTTGAAGCTGTTGCCGTAAATGGCACCAAAAGCGGCGTTGGTTTTAAGTTCATGGTCGCGCGGATCCTGAATTCTCTCAAACGCAATATAGGGCGACACATCTTCTCCCAGTATATGCTGTAACCTTTCAAACAACCGTTTACGAACCCTGTTTTGTATGGAATCCCAATCCTGGTTATTCAGGTGAGGGGCATTGATAAGGATATACCAGTTTTCGCAACCTTCGGGAGCATCACTCCTGTTGCATTTGCTGCTAACGTAAATGTATATGGTAAAATCGTCACCAATATCCGCGTTAAGCAACATAGTATCATATTCATCCTTCAGGTTATTGGCAAGAATCATATTATGCAGCGTTAGCCTGGGGAAAGATTTTTTCATACCCCAGTGATAAACCAGTACCGAATGTGATTTTGGATGGTTAAGAACCCTTGAAGGGCCCTTGTGTCCCGGAAGGAGATTTTTGTAAACGTTGTAAACATCCATGTTGCTGATCACAATGTCGCTCATGAATTCCTTGCCGTTTACCAATACACCTTTGGCGGCATTTCCATGGGTAATAATTTTTTCAACCGCGCTGTTAAAATAGAATTGTACACCCAGCTCGCCAGCCAGTTTGTACAATGCTTCAATGATACTCCGCATTCCGCCTTCGGGAAGATAAATGCCTGCATTAAGCTGAAAATGCGAGATAACATTGAGAACCCCGGGTGCTTTATATGGATCACTTCCCAGATAACTGGCAAAAGCATTAAATAATTTTATGGTATGTTCATCTTGAAAATTATTCCTGTTAGCGGCATCCATACTTTTAAAAACTTCAACTTTTTTAAAGTTCAGCAGCCCGCGCAGAACATCTTTCGATAAATAATTCGAAAGAATGTGTAAAGAATTTTGAAGAAAAACCGTGTTGGTAAGGTCAAATTTTGTTTGGATATTATCCAGGTATCTTCGTATAGTGACGGCATCATCGCCGGTTTTAGCGGCAATCTCACGGATAAGTTTTTCTACATCCGCATAAAAATTCAGTTCGAGCCCGTCGTCGAAGAAATAATTAAAGGGCAATTCGGGACGGATAATTTTTATATAATCTGAAGGATTTTTTCCCGCAAGGTGAAACAACTCTTCAATATAGGCGGGCATGGTAAAAACCGAAGGGCCCATATCGAAACGGTAGCCATCTTTTTCCCATTCGTACATTTTACCACCGGCATAATCGTTGGCCTCAAACACCGAAACCCGGTAACCCAAACAAGCCATACGAATTGCAGCGGCCAGACCGGCGACACCGGAACCAATTAATGCAACTTTTTCTTTGGGACTGTTCATCAGGTTCATTTCAAAATAAAAAAGGCCTTCCTGTAGAATTTTTGGTTACTTATTAATGAGCAACCAGGCAAAAGGAATAGGGCAGCGATTTTTTGCAAAAATAGAAAAGCATATCCATTACACAGCCGGATATTGTAATGCCGGTTTTCGTTTTTTTCAACACAATAATTGATAAATGAGATAATTCCTTTTCTAATTAAGATTTCTTTATTTAGATTAGCCTGATAATAAAATATGCACTAACCAAACAAAACCTGAAATCAGTATGAATTACTTTACAAAAACAAACCCTGCCATGATTATGCTGTTCATTTTCAGCTTCATAGCAGGAGCCGCAAGTGTGGCCAGCCCGGCATTCAAAGCACCAGCCGGATGTTCGGTGGCCGGGGTGGCATCTGCCTCCAAAGACTCAATTTGTGTTAATGGAAGTACAACCCTTATTCTGACCGGATATGTTGGCGCTATTCAGTGGCAGAGTTTTGACGGGTCGATGTGGGTAAATGAAGTTTTGCCCGGATCAACTTCCGACAACTATATGGTAACACTAACCACCACTACCGACTTCAGGGCTGTTGTTACCGAACCGGGTTGTCCGGCCGACACTTCAAATGTTCAACAGATCATAGTAGGAGTTACACCACCGGCCACCTCCGGAGCTACCCGTTGCGGATACGGACCGGTAACTCTTTCGGCTTCGGGTGGCGGAACCTTTAAATGGTACGACACGGCTACCGGTGGTACACCTTTATATATAGGGTCGAACTTCACTACATCAGTAGGCTCAACTACAACCTTTTATTGTGCATCGGCATCAGCGGGAGGCGGCTCAGCGACTACACCATTGCCCGCTCAAACCGGAACATTTTCATCGAATGCCCGTGGTTATTTCTTTACGGCACCTTCTGACTTTACCATAACGGGAGTATTTATTCCTGCCACTACCGGCACCACACAAAATATTGCAGTTATCAAATTCATACCGCCGGTTCCTCCTCCATTTTATGCCACAACCACCGACGATTTTCAAACTTTATTTCTCACCCAGAATAATCCATCTACCGGAGTAATTCCAGTTAATATTCCGGTTTTGGCCGGGGATGTCATAGGAGTTTTGGGTACAAGAGGTCCCGGAGATGTTAACTCTTATGCACCGAGTCCTTACAATACTGTTATTGATGGTCAAACGGTCACCATTGCTCGTATGGGAATGCAGTTCCCATTATCAACTACGGCACCACAGCAAATCTGGCAGGAAGCGGGAGGTTCTATATCCAGAGTTGAGCTTACTTACGAAGTTGGTTGTGAAAGTTCGCGTACACCAACTACTGCAACCGTAACAACACCTCCGCCAATAACTTTGAACGCTAACCCGCCTGCTTTATGTCAGGGGCAGTCGTCATTATTAACAGTTGCCAGCGGTAACCCCGGATACAATTATACGTGGAGCCCTGCTACCGGATTAAGTGGAACTACCGGTAACAGTGTCACGGCCTCTCCAATGACGCCAATTACTTATACAGTTGTAGCGGATGACGGAACATGCGGGAATATTGACAGTGTATTTATTTCGGTAGGACCTGCCTCTGTGGCCGGAACTGCCACCATATCAACCGATACCATTTGCCTGGGTAGCATTGCCACACTATCACTGACAGGCAATACCGGTAATATTCAGTGGCAAAGTTTTGATGGCAGCATGTGGGTGAATGAAACAGGGCCCGGTAACACAAGCAATCAGTATATTGTATCTCCATTGGTTACTACACAGTTCAGGGCGGTGGTTACCAGTGGCGGATGCGCGCCGGCTATAACGGGAACCCTCGGCCTGGAGGTATTAACCGTAAATGATCCCACCACGGTAAATGATACATTGTGCGGCCCCGGAACAGCAAACCTGCTTAGTAACGGTACGGGCAATATGAACTGGTTTGATGTTCCTTCAGGAGGCTCGAGTATATTTACGGGAAACACATATTCGCCATCCGTTAGTACAACCACAACCTGGTATGTTGAAGCTTCGGCAGGCGCGTCTTATAATGTAGGGGCTGTCAACCTGGGTATCGGAACTCAGTTTCCTTTGGCCGGCAACGACTGGGGATTACAGTTTGATGTAACCCAGCAGGTAGTGCTTGAACGTGTTTACATATCACCCGCGGCAACATCAGGCAATATCACCATTAACCTGAGAGCTTCATTGGGAGGTCCGATACTCAATACGGTCACGAAACCGGTGATAGCATTTTCGGGACTTCAACCGGTGGAGCTTGGATTTACCATTAACCCGGGTACCGGGTACCGGCTCGAGATGGCTGCAAGCAGCGTCGCATGTTATTACAACTCCTTTGGTGCCATGTATCCTTATACCTTCCCTGGAAGTTCAGTAACCATAACAGGCTATATCAATCCGAATTTTGCAACGGGTAATTTTTATTACTTCTTTTATAATTGGGAAGTGTCCGAAGGTTGTACCAGTAATCGTATTCCCGTAACAGCAGTAGTATATGCAGCGGTACCGGTTCCAACCATATCACAAAACGGAACAGTTCTTACATCATCGTCGGCGGTTAATAATCAATGGTACAATAACGGAGTATTAATACCTGGCGCAACCGGTCAAACCTACGACATGGGTGTAAGCGGCTCGGGTAGTTATACCGTGGTTGTTACCGAACCATCAACCGGATGTTTTGCCGAATCACTTCCAGTGGTTTATACCGGCATTCAGGAAAGTTTATCGGCAGCTGGCATTCATTGTTATCCGAATCCTGTAAAGGATGTTCTGAATATTGAATTTAAAAACCCGCTCAACTCGGCTGTGAGGGTAAGTATATTCAACAAACTGGGCGAGTTGGTTTATTCAGATTCTTTTGAGAAATCAAAGGTTGAAATTCCGATGCGCTTCCCTGCCGGCAACTATTCAGTAGAGATACAAACTTCAAACGGCCATTATACCACCCGTGTAATAAAGCTTTAGCAGGATTTTATTAAAAATTTGATAAGCGAGCGGGCTTCATGAATTGAAGCCCGCTTTTTATTTGAACGTATTATCGGATAACGAAAATTGCTGCTACAGCTCGGGGTGACGAATTTCGCCACCCAGGCTTGCCACACGGTATGATATTGCCATAACAATTAGTGCCATGATAAAAATAAAATAATAAGCTGAACGGGTATATTTTCCAATAGAAAGATCCAGTGCAAGTGTAACAACTGACATAACACCAAGCGTTAGCATGGCGATGAAGTATATTTGGGCAACATCGCGGTGATCACGAATAACGGTTGGCGGGACTTCAAACGAATTTTCAAGAACCTCTTTTGCGCCATCGCCCGAAAAGTAAACCGGAATTGACATAATGGCGGCGAATACAAACAATACAAGTCCGGTTCTTTTTATGATCGGACTATTTAAAAAGTAACCACCGGCAAGAACTAAAAAGCCGCATACCGTTGCAACCACCGGAAAGTGGTTCAGCATCATATGTACTATAACCGGATTCATTATAAAAGTTTCTTAAAGTTAAGTTTTATTAACCAATCACTGCTATGATGGATATCAGTTAACTGAAATAATATTCAGGATGCGTTTTCAGCAAAGTGTTTAAAATCATTCAGGTATTTCTTCGATTGTTTTTTAAATGCACCGGGCATTAGAAAAGCGATTAACTTCATAAACCCTTTAAACTGAAACTCCTGTTCCGAAACATACCTGGTACGGTTTCCGGGTAAAGCATGAAACTTATTCTTAACTATGTTAAATACTCCTTTTGCCTCGTATGTTCCTGAAAATTCATGAGGGAGGTTCCGCACGGTTATCGTTTCAATCATTTCGATTGTACGGGTATTCATTTTAAAAACCAGTTTCGATCTGGCTCCCGGCTGACCGGGTGTACCACTCAGATGTTCGAAATGTTCAAGGCCATCCATCCATTTTTTCATATTGTCAACATTGTCGAATAACGATATTACCTTGTCGACAGGTAAATCAATTTCTGTTTCTACTGAAAATTTCATCGGGCATTTAGTTTGTTCAATAATAGTAAAAATACAATTTCTTTTCATAGTACCCGGATTCTGTGGGGCAATAACAAAAAAGGGGCTGCATATCATGCAGCCCCTTTTTTGTTTAAACATAACCGGACTCAGTTCACTACGATTCGTTTGGTAACTTTATTCTTGGAGCTTCCCGAAATTTCGATCAGGTAAACACCGTTACCCGATTTGGAGATATCTGCATTTTTTTGATAAACCCCCTGAAATTTGTTCAGTTCTTCACGCAACACAGCTTGTCCGAGGCTGTTTAGTATAGTGACCGTGTAATTATCGGTATTAGTAACGTTGAAGTTGATCTCAAACTTTCCTTTGTTTGGGTTTGGGTAAATTTCAAGCAACCCCGACTCAAAAATATCCGGTAAGCCAACGGTACAGGTATCTTCGGCAATTATTTCGGTTCTTCCGGTGTTACAGGTAATTTCGGTATAGGTCCAGTTGTAGAAGAAGTAGTAGTACCCGGGAGAGCCCGCATTACTGTTGGTAATATTCACATAAGTACTGGTGTATGGATAAACAGCGCCGGATGAGTTACGGTATAAGTCGACAAACCCCCTGCATTTGATAAAATAGTTGGTGCCGGGGTACATGGTGAAATTAAGTGTAACTGTTGTAGGTATTGTTTGCGAAACCGGAATAAACACTACTTTTTCGACAACGGTGTTGC
>CAZPKJ010000002.1:0-6427 GCA_964587075.1 uncultured Flavobacteriaceae bacterium
TGTCTCCGACCCGGCTTGGCTGTATCAGAAATTTCCTCATTAATTTGTTACTGGGTCCCTGCCCCGAAGCCTCGGGGCGAGCCCAGGAGGGGGAGCGCTTAGGGCGGTGCATCAGCACCGCCCCTTTTTTAACTCACTTTTCGTTATGTTTTGGGTTTACATTATTTTTTCTAAATCTCTGAATCGGTATTATACAGGTGAATCGCACGATTTAACTGAGCGATTGCTGCTGCATAATCAGCATATTTTCTCCAAGGCACATACTACCAAGGCAAGTGATTGGAAATTTCAATGGTGTCTTCCTTGTATTTCCAGAAAGCAGGCTCGAAGCATCGAAGCCTTTATCAAGAAAATGAAATCCCGTAAATTCTTAAAACGACTTATTGTCTCCGACCCGGCTTGGCTGTATCAGAAATTTCCTCATTAATTTGTTACTGGGGTCCCTGCCCCGAAGCCTCGGGGCGAGTCCCAGGAGGGGGAGCGCTTAGGGCGGTGCATCAGCACCGCCCCTTTTTTAATCTTTTTCATCGATGACTTTTTCTGTTTACATCCTTTTCTCGGCGAAGCTAAGTCGCTTTTACACCGGCACTACCGATGATGTTTTGAGGCGGCTGGACCAACATAATGATGCAAATTATCGTGGCTCTTTTACTACCAAAGGTATACCATGGGAGTTGTTTCTATCTATTGATGAACTTGGAAGTGAACAGGCCTATAAAATCGAACAACATATAAAATCGATGAAGTCAAAAAAATATATAAACAATCTGAAGCATTATCCTGAAATGATTCAAAAGCTTAAAGAACGATTTGCCTGAATCCCTGGTTCGACCCCGATAGCTATCGGGGCAGGAGGGGGAGCGGTGAAGCAGAGCGGCCTGAAGGCCGCACGCTTCACCGCCCTGCAGTGTGTTATGAAATTGCGTTCAGCAATTTTAAAACTCTAATGCAGGACGGTTTGATTCGGAGCGAGAGGTTCAAATGAACTTCTCGCTTTTTTATACTTTAGAGTTTTTCGATTTCTAACTTATTAATCCACTTTTCAAATGGAATATCCCAAATTTTATACTTACGTTTTGTACAGCTTAAAAGATCGAGATTTTTACATTGGCACTTCCTCTGACTTTGACCGAAGAAGCATAGAACATGAACAGGGCAAATCAAAAAGTACTGCGCCACGACGACCTTTTATTGTGCTGCTTTGTGAATATTACTATTCTAAAAAAGATTCTTTGAGGAGAGAAGACTATTTTAAAACCACAACGGGAAAAAGAACACTACGTTTGATGTTACGCGAAAGCCTGATCGAAGTGAAATCAAAAAGGGCACAGCCCTGAAGCTTGTTTGATCAGATATGTGCCAGTGTGCAGACCAAACTCTGCATCGTAGGGGTTATTGTTTTGATATCGGGCAAAAACTATTAGGTTTTGTAAGGTTTTTCGGTTTTTTGCAACTTTTTGGGTTGAATGGTGTATAAGTGTCAAAAAAAATCATGAAAAAGACCGGATTCGTACTGTTATCTGCCTTGTTTTTGTGCAATTATAATGCCGTTGCCCAAATTGATAACCTGGTTAATATGAGCGCTGAGTGGATCCGTAGTTCGGCTCGAAATGCAGCTACCGATGCTAACGATATTGTTGCTTACAATCCTGCCGGTTTAACAAAACTTGAAGACGGCTTTCATTTTAACTTCAGTAATCAATTCATGTTTCGCAAACCCAGTCACAGGTACGACATAGGTATGGGTGAAGGTGTTCGTGAATATGAACAACAAAGTGCCGACCTTCTATTGCCTAATTTATTCCTTTCTTATAAGAAAGATAAATGGGCGTTGTTTACAGGAGCATTTATAAGTGGGGGGGGTGCAACCATTGACTATTCAAAAGGATCGATCACTACCGATTTGATAGGGCTGCAGGCATTGGGAGAAGCACAAGGGGCTTATATGCTTGTAAAAGATCCCACACTTACCGCAAGCTCGTTTTATCTTACCACTACATTGGGCGGCGCTTATGCCATCACCGAAAAAATATCTGTAGCACTTGCTTTACGTTATATCAGTGCGAAAAATACAACCGAAGCCGGAATAACACTTACCTCATCACCCTTTGCACTGGCTGACATGCCCCTGGTACTGGACGCCGATTACAATGCTGCAGGAATTGGTGAAGTAATCAGCATTTGTGTAAAGCCCGTCGATAAGATAGTGCTGACGGCTCGTTATGAAACAAAAATTAACCTCAACTTCAAAACAAATACAAATACCGACGACTTTGGCGTAACGGTAAACGGTGAAAAAAACAGACGCGACCTTCCGGGCGTACTGGCGTTTGGAGTTGCCTATAAAATAAATGATAAACTGAATGTGCTGGGAGATTATAATTATTACATGCAGAAAAATGCAAACTGGGGCGAGTCGTCGGAATTAACCGGTAATGCACCGCTTTCGGAACTCGCTGGAAACGCTACAACTTATGCAGCTGCATTGGAATACTCGTTTTCGGACAGGTTTCTATTAAGTACAGGCTTCGGCTATACCCAATTTGATTACGAAGATAAAGAAGGATATTATTCGTCACTCGGCACTATTGAAGTTGTGCCTGATGATAACTGGAACATTAATGCAGGCTTTGCATTTAAAGCAACTAAAAAATTGTCGGTTACTGCCGGGTATATGCAAGCTGTGTTTAAAAAAGATCAACACATAAATGCGCTGATGGCTTATCCGCTTGATGTTGATGTTACAATTAATAATTCTATTGGTATAGCTTCGTTAGGTGTAAATCTTACTTTTTAATACACTGCTATTTCTCCTCAGCAGGAACTTGGTCTGAGTAAATTACAAATAATAATCAGCTTTCGCTGATTGACTTTCTGCAACAGATGGGTTTCTTTCAAGAGTTAACCGAGAACAAATAGTATCCGCCTTATATAGTAATAATAGGTTGTTGGTTTTTAACCCGGTGGATTACAAAATACACTGCATCCTCTTCCAAGTGTTTTTCAATAAAAGTGTCCGGGAAATTTTTCAAATATTCGGTGCAAGATTTTATCTGTCGTACCTTTTCATCTAATATGCTCTTAATAAATACATTTCTTGTATAGCTGCAATTTATAAATGCGACTAAAATCACATTTATAAAACTCTGTTTATATTAACTTTGTTGCCATAACATTTTTATAACCCCAAACTATTTATGGATAACATGGAACCCAACGAAACCACCTCTTACAATGTTAACACAGCAGGTAAATGCCCTTTTACGGGAGGTGCCCTCAAACAAGCTGCCGGAGGTGGAACTAAAAACCGTGACTGGTGGCCCAATCAGTTGAAATTGAATATTCTCCGACAACATTCATCGCTTTCGAACCCGATGGGTGATAATTTCAACTATGCCGAAGAGTTCAAAAAACTCGACCTGAAAGCGGTTAAGAAAGATCTTTTTGATTTGATGACACAGTCGCAGGAGTGGTGGCCCGCCGATTACGGCCATTATGGTCCGTTTTTTATTCGAATGGCCTGGCACAGTGCAGGTACATACCGCATTGCAGATGGACGCGGAGGTGGAGGCTCAGGTGCACAGCGTTTTGCTCCGCTTAACAGCTGGCCCGATAACGCCAACCTCGATAAAGCCCGCTTACTGCTCTGGCCAATCAAGAAAAAATATGGCAGGAAACTATCCTGGGCCGACCTGATGATTCTCACTGGTAACTGCGCTTTAGAATCGATGGGCTTTAAAACTTTTGGTTTTGCCGGTGGCCGCGAAGATGTGTTTGAACCTCTGGAAGATATTTACTGGGGCTCGGAGGGTAAATGGCTCGAAGATAAACGCTACTCCGGCGACCGCGAACTGGAAAACCCTTTGGCTGCCGTTCAAATGGGTTTAATATATGTAAACCCCGAAGGACCCAATGGTAAACCTGATCCTATAGCCGCAGCACGTGATATCCGTGAAACATTCGGACGAATGGCAATGAATGATGAAGAAACCGTAGCGCTGATTGCCGGCGGCCACTCGTTTGGTAAAACCCATGGCGCGGCCGATGCCGGAAAATATGTTGGCCCCGAACCCGCAGCAGCCGGAATGGAAGAGCAGAGCCTCGGATGGAAAAATAAATTCGGTACCGGCAGCGGACCCGATACAATTACCAGCGGTATCGAGGGGGCATGGACTACCACTCCTGTTAAATGGAGCCATAACTTTTTCGAAAATCTATTCGGTTATGAGTGGGAACTGCATAAAGGACCGGGAGGCGCTTTCCAGTGGCGACCAAAAGGCAGCGAAGGCGAAGGACTCATTCCTGATGCACATGATCCATCTAAGCGTCATGCGCCATTTATGTTAACTACCGACCTGTCGCTTCGAATGGATCCGGCTTATGAAAAAATATCTCGTCACTTTTATGAAAATCCTGACGCTTTCGCGGATGCGTTTGCACGCGCATGGTACAAACTTACTCACCGTGATATGGGTCCGAAGGCGCGTTACCTCGGACCAGAAGTACCTAAAGAAGATTTAATATGGCAGGATCCCCTACCGGCAATAACGCACAAACTGATTGATGAAAAAGATGTAGCTAACCTGAAATCAAAAGTACTGCAGTCGGGATTAAGCGTCTCGCAACTGGTATCTACCGCATGGGCCTCGGCATCAACATTCCGCGGCTCCGATAAACGTGGTGGTGCCAATGGGGCGCGTTTACGTCTTGATCCACAAAAAAACTGGGAGGTAAACAACCCGGCCCGGCTTTCAAAAGTTCTCGATACACTCGACAACATCCGCACGGAATTTAATAAATCGCTTACGGGCGGCAAAATGGTTTCGCTCGCCGACATGATTGTGCTGGCGGGTTGTGCAGCCGTTGAAAAAGCGGCAAAAGATGCCGGACATAATGTTACCGTACCATTTACACCGGGACGTGCCGATGCGAGCCAGGAGCTCACCGATATTGATTCCTTTCGCGTGCTTGAGCCCATTGCCGACGGATTCCGCAATTATAAAAAACAGGACGCCTCGTATTCCGCTTCGGCCGAAGAAATGTTGGTCGATAAGGCGCAGCTACTAACGCTTACCGCACCTGAAATGACAGTTTTAATAGGCGGCATGCGTGTACTGAATACAAATTTTGATCAGTCGAAACATGGAGTGTTTACCGATAAACCCGGGACACTGACGAATGATTTTTTTGTTAACCTTCTCAGCTTTGAAACCAGCTGGAAAGCTACTTCCGATGCAAAAGAGTTGTTTGAGGGGCGCGACCGAAAATCAGGGAATGTAAAATGGACCGCAACGCGTGTGGACCTGGTATTTGGTTCTAATTCGGAACTGCGCGCCCTTGCCGAAGTTTATGCCTGCGACGATTCGAAAGAAAAGTTTGTTAACGAATTTGTTGCTGTATGGAACAAGGTTATGAATCTCGACCGGTTTGATTTAAATTAGTAATAAACGGTGAATTATTAAAAAAAAGACGACTTAAACAGGTCGTCTTTTTTTTCTCTTATTAATAACATCTATCTAACAGTTACGGTTAAGTGAACTCGCCCCTCCGACACGGTCTTCGTGAAAACCTGAAACAGTTTACCCTCCTGGTAATAATCAACGGGTTTGTTGGTGGTATGGCCGGTATGGAGCGGTCAATTTTACCACAGCTGGCCGATGAGGTGTTTGGTGTTGCAGCTGCAACCGCGGTAATGTCATTTATTATTGCTTTTGGAGTAGCGAAAGCGGTTGCCAATTATTTCGCCGGGTATTTAGCAGGACGCTTTGGCAGAAAAAAAATTCTTGTTGGTGGCTGGATCCTGGCCATTCCTGTTCCCCTGTTGCTGATGTACGCACCAACTTGGAACTGGGTAGTTGCCGCCAACATTCTGCTGGGTATTCACCAGGGGTTTGCCTGGAGCGCAACTGTTATGATGAAGATAGATCTGGTTGGTGAACGTCGGCGCGGACTTGCCATGGGCTTGAACGAGTTTGCTGGCTATATTGCCGTTGCCCTGTTCGCTTTTATAACCGGTTATATTGCCGGTCATTATGGTGTTCGTCCATACCCCTTTATTGTTGGATTTATTCTGGTGGGACTGGGGCTCGCCGGAAGTATTTTTCTGGTAGACGAAACATCCTCATTTGCCAGGATCGAAGCTCAAACATCCAGCCTTTCGCGAATGAAAAACCTTTTTACCCAAACCTCCTTATTACACCGGAATCTGGGACCGGTTACACAGGCAGGGTTGGTAAATAATATGAATGATGGAATGGTATGGGGTATTTTGCCTATCCTGCTTGCCACCTCAGGGTTTTCGCTCGCGCAAATTGGTGCAACCGCCGCTGTATATCCTGCCGTGTGGGGGTTCGGACAAATTTTTACAGGCCAATTAGCCGACCGCTATTGTAAAAAACGCCTTCTGTTTATTGGTATGCTCTTGCAG
>CAZPKJ010000002.1:6437-37238 GCA_964587075.1 uncultured Flavobacteriaceae bacterium
CGGCAGCTTTACTGGCTTTGGCGGCAGCTTCGACCCTGATTCATTTTGTTTTTGTGTCGGTAGTTCTTGGAGTGGGAACAGCTATGGTATATCCTACTTTCCTGGCTACTATTGCCGATAACACGCATCCTCTCGATCGCTCACAGAGTGTAGGGGTATTCCGGCTGTGGCGCGACCTTGGCTATGCTATCGGAGCACTGGCAACCGGAGTCATTACCGATCATTTTGGAATCGTTACAGCTATTCTCTTCATCGGAATGATTACGCTGCTTTCGGCAATAATTATTCAGATACGAATGCGCTGCTAATTATAATTCCAGTATTTGCTTACTGACCGGAGTCAATAAGTTCCTTTCGTAAGCTTTCAAAACGTTCGGCGGATATATCCCCGTCAAGGGCTGCACGATACAGCAATACCAGTTTTTCAAACTCTTCCTGAGAAAGAAATCTGCCGTTACGACAAAAAGCAATTTCGCATGAAGCAATAGCAGCTTCTGCATCAATAACAAACGCGCCCCATCCCTCGGTATTAAAAATTAACAGCGTTTCGTTATCCTTTTGTTTTATTTTTTTAATAACAACCGGAGCGCCCTGGAAATATTCAGGTAATCGAAAATCATAATTATAATCGTCGGCCAGCGCAGCGAAAATTGATTGTGCCATACTTTCATAAATATGCTGAAACCGGCCATCGGGCGCCGACCCAACGCCAAGCATCACCGTGTCGCCAACCGTTATGGTATAGCCGTTTGAGGCTGTATAAGCATTCTGTTTTTGGGCACTTGCTTCCCTGTGAATCCACGAAAGTGCTAAGGTAAAAAGTGTTATATACAAAAGGTACGCTCTGTTCATCCTGCAAATTTACAATTTAACAGGGTAGTTACATATAACTCCTTCATTGATTTTGTTACCTTTGCGAGCTAAAGCAACCTACCCCATGAGCCTCCTTGTTGTTGGAACCGTAGCCTTCGATGCTATTGAAACTCCGTTCGGAAAAACCGACAAAATAATTGGTGGTGCCGCCACTTATGCATCGCTTGCCGCTTCCTATTTTATTGATCGTATAAACCTGGTGTCAGTGGTAGGCGACGACTTTCCGGCTGGAACCATTTCCAAGATGAATGAACATGGTATTGATACCAAAGGGTTGCAAATAAAAAGTGGCGAGAAATCATTCTTTTGGTCAGGGAAGTATCACAACGATATGAACACCCGGGACACATTGGCTACGGAGTTAAACGTATTACTTGACTTTGACCCGGCTATTCCTGAATCGTACCAGGATTGCACATTTTTAATGCTGGGTAACCTGATGCCTGCAATTCAAATGCGGGTTATGGAACGTATGCGGAACAGACCGAAGCTTATTGTTATGGACACCATGAATTTCTGGATGGAAACGGCCATGGACGACCTGATGCGGGTAATTGCACTGGTTGATGTTCTTACTATTAATGATGCCGAAGCGAGACAGCTTTCGGGTGAATATTCCCTCGTAAAGGCAGCTCAAAAAATACTGAACATGGGTCCCAAATATCTTATCATTAAAAAGGGCGAACATGGTGCACTGTTGTTCAACAAGGACCAGGTGTTTTTCGCACCTGCGCTGCCGTTAGAAGATGTTTTTGATCCTACTGGTGCAGGCGATACATTTGCAGGAGGTTTTATTGGCTACCTGGCACGAACAAAGGATATTTCGTTCGATAATATGAAGCGTGGTATCGTTTTCGGTTCGGCTATGGCTTCATTTTGCGTAGAAAAATTCGGCACCGAACGAATTATTGATTTGTCGCAGGAAGAAGTAGAGCAACGTGTTCAGGAGTTTGTGGACCTGGTACAGTTTGATATTACATTGGTATAGGTTAACTTCTTGTTTTTGGCCGGCTTCGTAACTCATACGCCCCGGCATACTTCTTACAAGGCTTAAATTGCATCTCATTTATGGTGTTGGTGCTTTTGTTTCTTCTTCTGTTTGTTCCCGGTTCCGGTTTACTCGCACAACATGCCGACAGTGCCACTGTTAAACGGTTTAGGATTTTCCCGCTTCCTGCAATTGGTTATGCGCCCGAAACACGATGGTACTTTGGTGCGGTGGCCCTGATGAATTTACGGCTCGATTCATTGCATAAAAAGACTTCAAATGTTGAACTGGAGTTTAATTATACTCAAAACAAACAGTTTATTTATACCGAAAATCATGAGTTGCGGATAAAGGAGGGGCGGTTGCTTTTATATGGCAGTAATGGTTATTATCGCTTTCCCGAATATTATTGGCAAAACCCCGAATATGACAGCACACGCTTTCGTTACGATGCCGACAGGCTGGAAATTGATAATGCCATACTGATAAAATGGGGCCTTGGGCCACATCTTGGATTACGCCAACGGTACCACTATATGAAAATTGAAGATGGGGCGTCACAAATTCCTGCAACCGGAAACAAAACCCGCATGAAGGTATCAGGAATGGGGCCACAGGTTATTTACGATACCCGCGACCACGTGCTTAATGCAAGACGAGGTGTGTATGGTTCGGTATCTATGTTGTTTTTCGTACGTGGGCTTGGAAGTAATTATGTCTTTAGCAACCTTGGTTCCGACTTCCGGTATTATTACCCCATCAGGAAAAAATCGGTAGTTGCACTACAACTTACTTCAAACTTCAATTGGGGCAATGTTCCTTTTCGTATGGCGGCACTTGCCGGCAGTGAAGCTATGCTGCGAGGCTATTATCAGGGCCAGTATCGAAGCAGTCATCTGGTTGCAGTTCAGTCGGAGTACCGGTTGAATATCTGGAACTGGCTGGGCGCTACCGCTTTCGCGGGATGGGGAAAATCGTTTTCCAATTCAGGGAACGTGAATCACTCGCTTCCCGGTATTGGAGGAGGTATAAGAATACGTATGGATAAAAAAGACAACATTAATTTACGCTTCGATTATGGGATAGGGAAAAACAGTACGGGTTTTTATGTGGCGTTTGGAGAAGCCTTTTAAATGCCGTATGTGGTAGTGCTTTGAGGTAATGTTTAAATCTGTACTTTGAAACTAAAAGTAATTCAGTCCGGATTTAAGCTTTCTGATTAAAATATTACATTGTACTTTTTAGATTTCTTGGTATAAGTGCTGTCCTCCAGCAATGCCTGAATCTGATAATTATAATCTCCGTTAACAAAAAGTCCAAAATTTACAAATGTAGAATCATTTCCAATTGCAAGCCGGAACAACTCGGCATCATTCCGATAAACTATTATTCGTTTAATCTGGCTGGTAGTAAGAAAATATTGTTCATTTACGTGAAAATACGCTCTTAAATAATTTGTTGTCCCATACGTTTTGGCAACAGAATCGATTTCCATAAGCTCAACACCGTTTCCTTCTTCAAATGGGTTGAACAATGTGAGTCCATCCAGTTCATGTTCCTTTTTACATGAACCTAAAGCTATCGCTATGCCCGCGATCAATAAAATAACGTTTCGGATTTTCATAATTTAAAATCTTTTATAAAAAAGGACTCGAGGACCTGAGCTGGCCTGATTAAAGTCGTAGTTGAATGATAGGTCTGACAGCAGAGGTATCTCCTTAAACACCGGTTTGGTGATTTTGCGTGAAATTACATATAATACTCCCGTTGCAACCGCCCCCGCGGATACATATAATATGGACCGGCTTGCGGCAGAATTTGCTTTATCAACGCTCTCCTCATGTAACGCTTTGTTCCGTTCAAATGCATTTCGGTATTTTATAATTTCATTTACATCGGTTTGTGATTCATAAATAGCTTTGTACTCATTGGCTTTATCGCGGTAATCATTCGCATCCTTTACAGTGCCAGCGTAGTCTAAATAAAAATATATGGCAGATGCGACCGTAATTCCGCCCATAACATATATGCTTGATTTCTGGCTTTTGTAACTTAATTTTTTTACACGATACTTTTTGTATTCTTCGGTGTAACCGAGTTTTTTCCTGTACAACAGCGGTGTATTCTCTTTTACAAAAATAGTATCCGTTACCAGTTCTCTTCCTGCTGCCCACGACCTTATGATATATCTGCCGGTGTCGAGTTTTAAATGCGCTGTTTTCTGTTTGAACAAATCATCATTTAACCTGATAATAGCATCTTCAGGCTTAACAACTATCAGTACGTATCCGGCCGGCGACTGAGCTAAAAGTGTTGATGAAAACAACAAAATAAAAAGGTTGACGAAAATAAATGCTTTTTTCATATAAGAAAACTTTGCATTACAAGCCGGGTTTATAAGATTTTACTCACTTCTTTCCAGTTTACCAGATTCCAGAAAGCATTAACATAATCGTTTCGCTTATTTTGATATTTTAAATAGTAGGCATGCTCCCAAACATCCAGTGCCAGCAATGGCTTACCCTTCAATTCACTTACATCCATCAGGGGATTGTCCTGGTTAGGTGTTGAGCCTACTTCGAGTTTGTCATTTTGCAATACCAGCCAGGCCCATCCGGAACCAAAGCGTGAGTTCGCAGCCAAAGTAAACTTTTCTTTCATGGCAGCAAAACTTCCGAAAGATTTGTTGATGGCTTCGGCCAGTGAACCGGTTGGCTCTCCTCCTCCTGCCGGTGATAACAGTTTCCAGAATAAACTGTGATTATAATGTCCTCCGCCATTATTCCTGATAGCAGAGCCATATTTTGATGCGTCCCTCAACAAGTTATCGAGCGAAATATTTGAAAGCTTCATTTCAGCAACGGCTTTGTTCAGGTTATTCACGTAGCCCTGGTGATGCCTGCCGTGATGAATCTCCATAGTTTGCTTATCAATATGGGGTTCAAGTGCGCTTACTGCATAGGGCAGCGGGGGTAAACTATACGTTTCAGAACCTCCGGTTAAGCCATCCGCGAAAGCGTTTAAGCCACCAAACCGCAACCCGGCTCCCGCAATAGAAATTATAGAAGCCTGCTTAATGAATTTCCTGCGTGAGTTATCTTTCTTCATGGTATGATACGTTTTAACTGAACAAAATCAGAATTTCATTTTTTTCAACCGTTGAGCCTTTTTTGGCTCTCACTGATTTTATAATGCCGTCGGAATCGGCCTTAAGAATGTTTTCCATTTTCATTGCCTCAAGCACAATCAGCTTGTCTCCTTTTTTAACCTCTTGTCCATCGGATACGGCGACATCCACAACAAGTCCGGGCATAGGGGCTTTCAGGTCGGAGGCTTTTTTGGATGAGCCGGCATCGAAACCCAGTTCTTTTAGCAACGCATCATACTTGTCGCGGGCCTGAATCTTGTAAATATTGCTGTTTACGCGAATGTGAAACAGTTTTTCATCCCGGTCGTGTTTGATTACTTCCGCCGTATACGATTTGTTGTTTAACAGCACATGGAACAAACCCTTGCCAGTTTCGGCAATATCGGGAGTGATCTCTATATCATTCAGCTTAAAAGAGTCGCCCCTGAGAGGTTCCAGGGTGACAACCCTGTGGTTGTTTACAGTTAGTTTTAGCATCTTATAGCAAAGGTAAGGAAATGTTTAACTAAATATTATTTCCCTTTAGGGGATAACCGGTTTGGTCAAAGTCATCAGAATTAATGAAAAACACTTGCTATCTTTACCGATATCATTTTCAAATGGCTAAAAAGAAAACCGGATCCTCACAAACAGGTGTTGCTGATTTACACAAAGCATTGGTAGCAATTTTTCTGAAACACCCGGGCAGAAACCTCAATTATAAACAAACGCTGAAGCTTTTGGAGCAGCACGACCCGGTTTTGTTTGCCAGGTTTTTTTTCGCCGACGACCGGTCAGCCAACAGGGAACAGATATCTTCTGCTCTTAACACCCTCGTGCAAAATGGCGACCTTCTTGAAACCGACCGCGGGCGATACAAAGCCGTACCTGTTGAACAATTCATTGAAGGAACTATTGACATTACGTCCACCGGGGTGGCATTTGTAATGAATGATTACTTCGAAGACGACATCTTTGTGGCTCCGGGTCATACCGGCACAGCGCTGAATGGTGATGTTGTTAAGGTGCTTTTGTCGGCTGTCAGGCCCGGAGGCAGACAGTCGGGAAAAGTGGTGGAAGTAGTTAAGCGGTCGAAAAGTGAAATGGTTGGAACATTACAGGTTATGCCCAAGTTCGCTTTTCTTGTCCCCGACAGCAGCCGTTCGAACATTGATGTGTTCATTCCTCTATCGAATCTCGGCGGGGGACAAAATGGACAAAAGGCGATAGCTAAAATTACCGAGTGGCTTCCTGGCGCAAAAAATCCTACCGGTGAAATTATTGAAGTGTTGGGTGAGCCGGGTGATAATAACACCGAGATGAATGCCATACTCGCCGAATATGGGTTTCCGTTACGCTTCCCTGAAAAAGTGGAAGACGAGGCTGAAAAAATTCCATTCGAAATACCAAAGAGTGAATATAAGAAAAGACGCGATATGCGCGAGTTTCTTACATTTACCATTGACCCGGCCGATGCCAAAGATTTTGATGATGCTCTTTCGGTTCATCATCTTGACAATGGGCTGTATGAAATTGGTGTCCATATCGCGGATGTATCACACTACCTGAGGCCAGGAATGACCATGGATGATGAGGCGGTGGATCGCGCCACTTCCATATACCTGGTTGACCGTGTCATTCCCATGCTTCCCGAAAAGTTATCTAACCATGTTTGTTCATTGCGGCCCAATGAAGATAAGCTTTGCTACTCGGCTATATTCAAAATGGATGAAGAAGCCAATGTGCTTGACGAGTGGTATGGCCGTACGGTGATTCATTCTGATAAACGATTTACATATGAGGAAGCGCAGGAAGTAATTGAAAATGGCAAAGGTACTCTTAGCGGTGAGGTGCTATTGCTTGACAGGCTGGCAAAAAAATTGCGAAGCGAACGATTTAAACAGGGAGCCATAACCTTCGAAAAGGTTGAAATAAAATTTCATCTTGATTCAAAAGGCTATCCAACCGGCGTTTATACCAAAGAAAATAAGGATTCGAATAAATTGATTGAGGAGTTTATGTTGCTTGCAAACCGGAAGGTTGCCGAATTCATTGGCCGGCATGCAGCCACATATCCTTCTTCGCAAAATAAAAAACCCACACCGCCGGTTTTTGTTTATCGTATCCACGACTCTCCTGTTTCCGATAAACTTGAAAAATTTTCGGTGTTCGCTTCCCGGTTCGGTTACCGAATAAACACGCGCACCGACAAGGAGGTAGCAACATCGCTAAATAAACTCATAAAGGATGTAAAGGGTAAAAAAGAACAAAATGTGCTCGAGCAGCTTGCCATACGAACCATGTCGAAGGCCGTATACACTACCGAGAACATTGGGCACTATGGGCTTGCATTTGATTACTATACCCACTTCACTTCTCCCATTCGCCGGTACCCCGATGTTTTGGTTCATCGCCTTCTAGATCATTACATGAAGGGCGGAAAGTCGGTTGAAAAAAACCTGTATGAACAAATGTGCCAGCATGCAACCGATATGGAAATAAAAGCTTCGGAAGCCGAACGCGCGTCGATAAAATATAAACAGGTACAATATCTTCAGGATAAAAAGGGTGAAGTTTTCGATGGTATCATTTCGGGTGTTACCGAATGGGGATTTTATGTTGAGATTACGGCAAGCAAATGCGAAGGGCTTGTGAGGCTTCGCGATATCGGCGATGATTATTACGAACTTGATGAAAACAACTACAGCATCATTGGCCACAGATCGGGGAATGTATTCCGGCTCGGTGACGATGTACGGGTAGTGATAAAAAATACCGATCTTACCCGTAAACAAATTGATTTTCTGTTACACGGGTTTGATGATTCCTCTTTCGCAAAGCCTAAAAAACCGAATCGCAATAAAGAACGAAGAGTTGACCGGAAACAATCGAAATCAAAAAAACGAAGAAAATAGGAGAAGACCGGGTCAGTTTTTTAAAAGCTTATGATAGCTCTGATCAAACTGCGATGAAATTTTTAACAGATAGGTCCCGGAGCTTAATCCTGCTGAAGCAACATCTATAAACATGTGGATCCCTGAAGGTGTCTCTTTTCTGGTAAACACCCTCTTGCCCGACAAGTCATATAATTCCACCGTTACCTCATCTTTTATTTCAGATTTAAATAATACATTGAAGTTTCCACTAAATGGATTTGGAAAGATAAAATTAACAAGTCCTTTTGATTTCGCTTGCCGTTTGATTAAAATTAATCCCGACAATTCACTTTTCCCGTCATAATCAATCTGCTTTAAGCGATAATAATAATTTCTTTCATCAACATGGATGTCGTTGAATGTATACGCTGTTGGTGCATTTGTATTCCCCTTTCCTTTAACCAGTCCGATAGTTTCGAAGTCGTTTCCACTTAACGACCTCTGTACTTCAAAACGCTCATTGTTTATCTCGGATAGTGTGGTCCACGAAAGCTCATTGAACGAATCGAGTGCGCGGCCGCTGAAGGTAACCAGTGTAACGGGAAGCGGTGTAGTAGTTGGCCCCAGCAACTCAAAGTCGTCAACGGCAACACCGGGAGCGGTAACTGAAACATCCGACTTAAACCGAAGCCTGAAACCTACACTATTGTTTCCGGCCAGAAAAGAAACATCATACTGGGCTAAAGTAAAAGATGATCGGGTAGCGTTAAAATAGGGTTGGTTAACCGGAAAGGAGGTTGCTCCCGCGGTATTGGCAAAATCGTACCAGTTAGCGCTTACACTACCCAGCGGAACCCAGGTGTCGCCACGGTCGAGTGTATATTCAACCCGCATTCCATCCCAGCTTATTTCAAATGAATTTTTCCGGTAGAACCTGAGTGTATAGGTGCCCGGAATTGTCATGTTGAAGTTTGGTGTCCATAACCTTGCATCGGAATTATTGGCATAGTTTCCGGTGAGCCCGGTAACCCATACCGAAGTTCCGCTTCGGGTTCCGTTTTTTCCTGCTACTGCCGAGTTGCCTCTTTCAAAAGGTGTTCCCGAAACGTTTTCGGCTCCGAATTGTAATGGACCGCTGTCGAAATTTCCCCCATCTGTGATTAAATAAGGTACTCCCTTGTTTGGCAGCACCTGAATGAATCCCGTCTTTATCTTTTGCAGCGATCCATTTCCATTAATTTGCAGGGTAATATTGTACAACCCGTCCGTTGAATAAACTTTGGTTGGATTTTTAGCGGTTGATGTGGTGCCATCGCCAAAATCCCATAACCATGACGAGGACTTGTAGCTGACATCAGTAAAGTTTATAGACTGCCCGGTATAGGCAATTCGTTTATCAGCAGTAAAGTCGGCATATGGATCAGTAAACACGTCCGTTGAAAAAAGTCCGCGACCATGTGTAGCGGCAATAACAAGTTTATCGGAGGTTCGTATTTGCAGCATATTTGTTTTCACATTTGCCAGGCCGTTATTGGATGGGCCCCATACCGTAGTGTTTCCGCTCAGCATGTCGGTCGACCAGACACCAATTTCGGTAGCCAGCAACGCCTGTTGTGAATTGGTAGGATTAAACAGTGCCCAACGTACAGGCATATCGGGAAGATTTCCTTCAACCGATGTCCAGGTGGTGCCGCCATTGGTGGTTTCCCAAACACTGTTCACTCCATAGTTGTAAAAAGTAGCCAGTAAATGATTGTCGTTTCCGTTTTCAATGGCAATGCACGACACGGAGCCGGAAGGCATTCCTGCAACAGCAATATTGGTGGCAGCCGGTGTTGTTGTGTGGGCGTTGTCGACGCGCACAATGCGACCATTATTTAAACCAAAAAACACGCGATTGGCTGTGTTTGGCGATACGCTTACATGTGTTACTTTTCCGCTGTTAAATGCGGCAACCGCTACTGTTGTAAACGTATTACTCGCAGGCGCATTTAAAATCACATAGTAGTCGCCGTTACCTTTACATGCATATAAATTATTATTGAGGTCGTCGTAGTCGGTAGGGTTTACAAACGAGCCTGTATTATTGCTGCCCATGGAGCCAAACGAAGCTCCTGTGTTTGTTGAGCGGTAGTAATTATTATAAACATAGGAAGTAAACTGGTATTGCGGCTGATCCTGATCAATATGATTAAAACATCCGTCGCCGCCGGTAACTTCAACCGTTGAGTTAATGCCCAGATTACTGAATTGTTGTGAACCATTATCCTGTGCCCCGGCCAGGAACTGACTTGAGTAGGCGGTTGGGTTCATGGCACATGCGTAAAACTGTGTAACGTTGTATCCCTGGATTTTAGGAGAGATTACCGGAATATTTGCTGTTCCGTTTGTGGTTTGAAATATTCCCCCGTCATTTCCAAAGTATATAACATCCGAGCTTCCCGGTTGAAAAACAACAGTGTGCTGATCGGCATGTACTTCCTGGAATCCAAAGCCACCATACCAATGCGAAATCTGCTGCCATGAACTTCCGCCATTGGTGGTTTTAAATAAGTCGATACCGCCAATAAAAACCGTGTTTGAATTGTTTGGGTCAACAGCCATTGATAAATCGTACCAGGCCTGACTTCTTGTAAAGTCGGCACCAATACCACCATCGGCATCAACGGGATTTGTCCTGGTTGTCCATGAAGTACCCCCGTTTACCGACTGATAAACTGCACCAACGCCGTTCGTTGCCGTGCTTTGTGTTACTGCATATAGTACCTGGGCGTTAGATGGCGCACAGGCAATTTTAATTCTGGAAAATCCGGTGGTTGGAAAACCATTGGCTCCGGTGTTGAGTTTTGTCCATGATCCGCTGTTTCCCGAAGCCGATTTATAAATACCGTCGGTTGAAAACAAACCAATGGCAACATAAATAGTGTTGTCGGCAGCAATTTCAATATCAGCAATAGCGTCGGAAGTGGCTCCGGTGCCATTGCCCAATACTTTGGTCCACGATGACCCGCCATTGGTACTTCTAAACAATCCGTTTCTGGTTGCGGCATAAACATCTCCGGTAACGGGATGAACTGCTACGCGCTGTACATATCTGAAGTTTGCAACATTGAGGGTTGAAGACAGGGGCGCAAAGGTGCTCCCGCCATTAGTGCTTTTCCAGATACCGCTTCCGCGGATGGCATCGGCATTAAAAAAGCCTTCTCCTGTACCAAAATAAAATTCCTGTTTATTAAGAGGATTAAAAGCAATGGTAGTGATAGCGATGTTATCGAACAGGTCGTTGATGGCTGTCCATTGTGGCACAGTGGCAAAAATGTCGGTGGTTTTCCAAAGGCCCCCGCCAACACCGGCCGACCATACGGTTTTCATGGTTCCGTCGTTGGGGTCAACCATGATGGCTCTTGTGCGTCCCCCAACATTGTTTGGGCCCCGTTCGGTCCAGTTAAGGCCCGGAATAGCACCGGCAACACGATTGTTGGTAGTATTTTGCCGAAGCGATTGGGCGTATGCCATGGCAGCTACCAGGCGTTCGCGCGGAACGGTGTTGGTAGCTGGGTCGCGAGTAAGCTCCGCTTCCTGTAAAATAGCCAGGTCGATACGGTCCTTCAGCGGTATGCGGCCCTTTTTAACCAGGGCGATTTTTTCGGTATGGGTTAGAGGTGCCGCTGGGGGTGTGAACAGTTCAAACCACAAGGCAGTCGATGCTGTTATTAGCAGCACAGCACAAGCTAAAACGATATTTTTTTTACGGAATGGCATCCCCAGCCTAAAACACTCTATATCAACGTAAAGTTAATGCAAATTGGTAATATTTACAAATTTTAACCATCATTTAACACAAGACACTCGTTTTTAAAAATAAAAATCCCGCCATAGGCGGGAAACGGGAATGCTCACAAAGGGAGTTTCCGTTTTAGAATTTTAACACCTTAAACTCGGTACGACGGTTTTCCTGGTGTTCAGCTTCGGTACATTTTACGCCATTAGCACAATGATTAATGAGCATTGTTTCGCCATAACCTTTACCGGTTATCCGCTCTCTGGCAATACCGCCTTTTTCAACTATATAATTTGCCGCCGACTTTGCCCGCTTATCGGATAAGTCAAGATTATACGCATCGCTGGCGCGGCAATCGGTATGTGAACTCAATTCAATTACAATGGTTGGGTTGTCATTTAAAACAGTTACCAGTTTATCCAGTTCCTTGGCCGCATCCGGACGAATGTTCCATTTGGCAAGATCATAGTAAATGTTGTCGAGACGAATAGCTTTATTAAGGATTAGTTTTTCAAGCGGCAGATCTTTCCGGATTACGCCCGGCCTGGCGCCTTTAGTAGAAACGGTTTCGGTTTTAGCGAAATAACCCTCCTTAGCACCTTTAACTTTATAAAAAGATTCGCCTTCCACTTCGAAATAGTAATAACCATCTGCTCCCGTAGTTACGCGTTGTAAAACTTTCCCGGCTTTATTCATCAACACAACTTCTGACATATCAAGTGGTGTTCCGGTTTCCTTATCTGATACAACTCCTTCTATACCAAAGGTGACTTTCTCAAGCTGAAAATTCATTTCAATGCGTGGCGACTTCAGGTTAAAAGTTGAAACCGGTTTTGATTCTTTTGAATAGCCTAACTTCTGCGCAAGCAGTGTGTAATCCTTATTGAATTCGAGTTCAATTTCGTAATAGCCATCGGCATTTGTTTTAACCGTTGTGAGTTCTTTTCCTTCACGGTCTTTCAGTACTACATCGGCGTCGCCAATAACTTTACCCGAACGTTTTTCGGTTACCGTTCCTGAAACGAAAATATTTTTAAACAACTCAATAAAATATATGTCGTCATCACCTTTGCCATCGGCACGGTTTGATGAAAGATATCCTTTCGATCCGTCTTTTACCAGGATCATTCCAAAGTCGTCCTTATTGGTATTTACGGGATACCCCATGTTGCGCGGGTCATTCCAGGAGCTGTCGTTCCGGGTACACTCGTATACATCCAGTCCACCAAGGCCAACCTGGCCATCGGATGCAAAATAGAGCGTATTGTCGTCGTTTACAAAAGGAAATAATTCATTACCCTTGGTATTAATTTTATTTCCCATATTCACGGGTGATGCCCAGCCCGATTTTGTGCGGTCGGAATAATATAAATCCATGCCGCCATAACCACCGGGCATATCTGAAGCGAAGTAAAGTCTTTCGCCATCGGCACTTAAACAGGCATGTGCGGTATTATATTTATTGCTTACAAATGGCAGATCGCTGGGCGACGACCACTTGCTGTCGGCAAACTTTGAGTAAACAATTTTGAGCTTTGCAACTTTTTCGCTCCGGTTCGAAACGGTACTGTTGTTTCTGGTCAGAAACATTTCGTTTCCTGCTTTATTAAAGTATGCAGGACCATCATTAAATTTAATTTCCATTTCACGCGCAAAGACTTCCGGCGAACGCAATGAGGCATCAGTTCCTTTGGCATAATACAATCCAAGGTATGGATTGCCGGTCCAGGAGTGCGTTTTGTCTTTGGCTCCCGATTCACGCGATGAAACGAATACCACTCCTTCGTTATAAAACACAGGCGCAAAGTCGGCTTTATCGGTATTGACGGCAATTTTATGTATCCTAACTTTTGAGCTGTCCTTAAAAAATTCATCCAGTTTATTAATAGCTGCCAATGAATTCCGGGCTCGTTCATCGCTGGAAGCGGTTAAAGCGTATTCCGAAAAATATATTTTGGCCTCTGTATACTTTTCATTGTACATTAACGCCTGGGCATAATAAAATTTATCCATCGGCGTGGCATCAGCCAGCTTGATAATTTTAGCAAAGTACAGTTCTGTTTTTTCGGTGTTGTTGGTTTTGCGATAACAGTCAGCAATTCCCCGGAGCGCGGTTGCGTTGTCGGGCTCTTTCACCAACACTTTTTGGTATTCATCAATCGCTTCGCTGTAAGCAAATGCCTTATGCAGCTTTTCGGCTTTAACCAATGGGCTGTTATTTTGGCCATATGCCGCTGCTGAAATCAGAAAACTGAATAGAATCAGAACCGAAAAAACGTTTTTCATAACCTGTTTGAATTAGTAATTATGCTGATATTTTAATGTAACCGCCTGTTATACAATCGATTTCGATAACCGACTGTCGGGTTTTTAATTCGACAGGTTTTTAACTCTAAATGGATTCATAAGGTTACAAATCCATGAAAAATATCCCGGGCGGGATGGTGGTTTATTCTTAAACAAGTCCCTGATAATGAGAATGCAGTGACTATCTTTTTTTACCGGCGTCAATTTTAGTGCCGTCAAAACGGATTTCTTCGCCGGCCAGATAAGTAGTAGTTAAAATAAGCTCCCCTGTTATATCATAAGAGCGCCATTCGCCATCGCGGATACCCAGCTTGTAATTGCGTATTTCCCTGATTTTACCGTTATCGTAATAATACCGGTGTTCTCCATTTTCCTGGCCATCAAAATAAGATCCCTCAAAAGCTTTTTTGCCATTACTGAAATATCCTTTCCACTCACCGGTTTCGCGGCCGTCGACATAACTTCCTTCGGCGGTGTAGCTGTCGCTGATAAATTTCCATGGGCCATCACGCCGACCTTCAATATAATTTCCTTCGGCAACAACAGCAGCATTTTCCGAAAATTCTTTCATATAACCATCTTCCCTGCCTTTATAATAGGTTTCTTCTCTTAATAATTTTCCGGAACTAAAGTACCATTTCCACTCGCCATCGGGTTTATCATTTATATAATTGCCGGTTTGCTCCAGAGCTCCGTTTTCATAATAAAATTTCCAAAGCCCTTCCCGTTTTCCATCCTTGTAATTTCCTTCCGACTTTATTTTTCCATTCGAATAAAAAAACTTCCATGGCCCCTGATAGAACATATTTTCATCCACGAGTCCTTCACCAACCACTTCGTCATTCCGGTACATTTTTGAAGCTGTAATGGATCCTGTTCTGTCGTACTCACGGTAAACCCCCTGCTTCAGGCCGTCAATTAAATTCACCGACGATTTAACGCGGCCATTATTATGATAATCGCGTTCTATTTCAAGTTTAACATCAGCTCGTTTATCAATGATGAGTTCGCCATTCCGGTAAATTTCCATTTTTCTCACCGATCCATCGGTATTATAATATTTAAACGGGCCATTAAGCAGGTCGTCTTTATACAGTGCTTCGGTTTTAATTTTCCCATCCTCATAAAATTCTTTCCAAACACCTTGCTTAAAATTAAACTTATCGGTACGGTTAATTTTTTCGTCTCTGATCAGGGTCCCGTTTCGGTATGTTAATAATGAAATTATTCGCCCGTCATCGGCAAAAGCTTTTCCCTTACCCTCTTCAACACCCTTTTCGAATGGTATTATTTTATCCAGATTCCCGTTTTCATCATAATACTTTGCTAAACCCTGCAAAACACCCTCTGTTGCCTGTTCTTCCGATCGTAATTTTCCATTGGTAAAGTACTCTTTTTGCGGGCCATTTTTAATCCCTTCGCGATACGTATATTCAGCTGATAAAGTACTGTCGTCGTTGTAAAATTTCCAGGTTCCGTCCAGTTTTCCATTCACACGATTACCCTCCGACCGCAAAACTCCGTTCTCATAATATGCTTTCCAATATCCATCAGGTTTTCCTTTCACCAGATTACCCTCGCTGCTTTTTACGCCGTTTGTATGATAAAAAATATTAAAGCCATTAGGATTAATAACAACCTTATCCTGCGCAAATACTCCGGAAAAATGAAGCATACTAATAAATATAAGGATAAATATTTTTTTCATAGTCTCTGCCTGGCTGATATTTCGAGCATCTTTTTTAATGGTTTCAATGCTTGTGAAGCCAGGGGTTCAGGAATTATGATTTCAGGAACCTCGTGCTTCATGCATAAATACAACTTTTCTAAGGTGTTTAATTTCATATGTGGGCAATCGTTACAAGCACAGGTATTTTCGGGGGGAGCGGGTAAAAATGTTTTATTTGGTGAAGCCAGCTGCATTTGATGTATTATTCCTGATTCAGTAACAACAATAAAGGCTCCGGCGGCGTCCTGTTTGGTGTAATTCAGCAGAGCAGTTGTACTTCCAATAAAATCAGCCATTTTTAAAATATGATCCTCACATTCGGGATGAGCTATTATTTTAGCATCCGGATGTTGTATTTTAAGTTTAGAAATCTTGTCATGCGAGAATATTTCATGTACCATACAGGTGCCATTCCATAACAACATTTCGCGACCTGTTTTTTTAATGATGTAGGCGCCCAGATTCTTATCCGGAGCAAAAATAATCTTTTTACCTGCCGGAACGGACTCTACAATTTTAACTGCGTTTGATGACGTGCATATAATATCGCTAAGCGCTTTTATTTCAGCAGTACAGTTTATATAAGTAATTACAATATGGTCGGGGTGTTGTTCTTTAAAAGCACGGAAGGCATCCGGCGGACAAGAGTCGGCCAGGGAACAGCCGGCCCGTAAATCGGGTAAAACTACCTTTTTATCAGGATTAAGTAATTTAGCTGTTTCAGCCATAAAATGGACGCCGGCAAAAACGATCATATCCGCTTTCGTTTTCTCAGCTTGCTGTGCTAATCCCAGGCTGTCGCCACGATAATCGGCTATATCCTGGATATCAGCATCCTGATAGTAGTGGGCCAGTATAACAGCATTTTTTTCTCTTTTTAGTTTTTCAATTTCAGCAAACAAATCCAGGGCAGGGTCGATCTCACGGTGCAAATATCCATCTCTTTTCATTTGCTCATGAATGGTTGCTTCAATCATAATATTATATAATTTTCTTTAAATATTTTAATGTTGATATTGTTTACCTGTTCATAAGGTGTACAAGTTTCCTGATAGTTGATTGGAAATACGGTTTAATGCTTTTTATAAACAGTCAGTTGGATTTTATCAGCATGACTTTCTATTGAATACTAAATGATTCGATACATATCAACAAACGGTTAATAACCACGTTTGTTTATTAAATTACTTTTAAAATATAGGAAGAACTGTTCATTACCGTGTTGAAATTTTATCGAATAATAATGATAGAAATACCGGTCCTGGTATTTAATTTTTTTTAAGCAGGAACCGTTTATAATTGTCAACACTTTTTTATCAGAAGTTATTATCACCAACTTTAATTATGAACGAATAGCCTGTTAATAACCACCTGTTGTAGATGCTTAATATATAATGGTATCGCCAGTAACACAAAGTTAGTTGTTAATAACCGTCTTTTAATTGTTAATTGGTTAATTTTACTTAATATTCACCGTTTAAAGTGTAGTATACAATACATTAATAATTAAATACCTACAATAATGAATACAATTGCATTAGGTGCCGATCACGCTGGATTTGAATACAAGGAAGTATTAGGAAAACTGATAAGTGATTCGGATTGGGGATATTCATTGGCTGATGTAGGAACCTACTCATCTGAATCGGTTGATTATCCGGATTTTGCCCACCAGGTTGCCCAAAAAGTATCGAATGGCGAGGCTGTCTTTGGGGTAGTGATCTGTGGAAGCGGAAACGGGGTATGTATGACCGCCAACAAGCATAAAGGTGTTCGGGCGGCATTATGCTGGAGTAGTGAGATTGCTGCTTTGGCCAGGCAGCACAATAACGCTAACATATTATGTATACCTGCCAGATTTGTAACTGTGGATGATGCTAAAAAAATGTTAAAGATATTTATCAATACAGCGTTTGAGGGTGGGCGGCATGTAAAACGTGCCGATAAAATTGAAATATGATGGAATAGCCAAAAAGGCTTATCATCTATAGTATTATTCCGTGTCTTTTACTTTTCGTTAAGCTTGTTTTTTTATGGATAAAGTATCGTTACAGGAATTAAAAAAAGTTATTGCATTACGCGATCTGCCCGACGACCATTTAAAATGGATTGTTGACCGTTCGGAATATCGTGAATACAGTGATGGAACGGTATTGGTTAAAACGGGAGAGCCTATCGATTATATGTGGATTGTGATTGAAGGTGCCGCCTCTTTTTATATGGATATTAATGGGAGGTTAATTTATTATTATAGTTTCGAAAATGAGGAATCAACCGGGGGTGTAGGCGGAGTGCTGCCATATTCCAGAATGAAAAAATCGCCCGGATATGCATATGCCGCCGGAACGCTAAAGGCGTTAATGTTGCATAAAAAATATTTTCCCGAACTCGAACATTTAAACCTGGAATTTACTCAGCGGCTTATAGCCTATATGACCGACCGTGCCCGTGCATTTGCAACCATGCAATTACAGCAGGAAAAAGTGAGCGCGTTAGGTAAACTTGCGGCGGGCATAGCCCACGAAACCGCATTGCAAGTGAATTAAGCCGCAATTTAATTCAAAACACCGAAATATTTAACAGGATGGTGTCGCGCTTCATGAATAAGGAATTTCCCGGAGGCAGGGTTTTGGAAAAGTTAAAAGAAAAATCATCGTTAAAATTAAAAAGACAAACGGCGGTTGAAAAGATGGAAAAGGAGGATTCTGTTACGGCCTGGCTTGAAGAAAATAAAATTACATCTCGCGATTTTTTAGCCGAAACATTTACCGAATCGATGATTGAGTTACATGAACTTGACAGCCTAAAAAAGGAGGTTTCTGCCGATGACCTGGAAGATGTATTATTGTGGTACGGCCATCAGCTCAGCTCTCAGCAAATGATTTCGGATCTGAGTAATGCATCGGAAAGAATTTCGGATCTGGTTGGCGCCATCAAGAGTCATGTACACATGGATCGCACCAGCGACATGCAGCAAACCTGTATCCCCGATGATATTGACAACACCCTGACCCTATTGGGACATAAGTTACGCGAAAAAAATATCCGGACAGATAAGATTTATGCGGAAAAGGTTCCAAAAATAGACGCCTTTGTTAGTGAATTGAATCAGGTTTGGATGAATATAATTGATAATGCAATTTATGCAATGGATAAAAACGGCATATTAAAAATAGAGATTTTTCCAAAAAACAACGACCTTAAGGTTTATATTACCGATAACGGATCGGGAATACCTCCTGAAATAATTTCCAGGATATTTGAACCTTTCTTTACTACCAAAAAAGTTGGAGAAGGAACCGGTATAGGTTTGGATTTAGCCAGCAGAATAATCAAAAGGCATCGCGGCGACATAAAGTGTGTATCTAAACCTGGTTGTACACGATTTGAGATTTGTTTACCCGTTTATCAGCAACAGCCCGAATAATTAAATTTAATCAGTCATGAAATTACCGGTAATTATTATTGTTGATGATGATGCGCTGGTATTGCGTGCAATCCAAAGAGATATTAAAAGCAGGTACCGTGACGATTACCGGATCATCACGTCGGATTCGGCATATGAAATTGTGGAAGTGATAAGCGGGTTGAAAGTTAAAAATGAAGAAGTAGCACTTATTATTTCCGATCAGCGAATGCCTGAAATGGAAGGGGTAGCGTTGTTGCAAAAAGCGAAAGAAATTTATCCTGACGCCCGGTGTATTCTGTTAACGGCCTATTCGGATATTGAAGCCGCAATCAAGGCCATTAATGAAATTAAACTTGACTTTTATCTGCTAAAGCCCTGGAGTCCGCCCGAAGAAAAATTGTTTCCGGTTGTTGACGATTTGCTTGACGACTGGCACCGGCAGTTTATTCCATTACACGAAGGCACCCGCGTAATTGGTTTTCAATGGTCGCCCGAGTCGCACAGGATAAAAGAGTTTTTATCAGGCAATCTCATACCTTACAGCTGGATTGATGTTGAATCGGGCAGCACAGCCGACCCACTGCTTTTGAGTGCCGGCATTACCCTGAATGACTTGCCGGCAGTACTTTTCAAAGATGGGGCCATCCTGAAAAAGCCGCCCTTGAATGTTCTCGCGGCAGCTGTAGGCCTAAAGCAGGTTGCAACCGGCAACATTTATGATGTAGTAATAATTGGCGCCGGACCTGCGGGATTGGCAGCATCGGTATATGGTTCGTCGGAAGGATTAAAAACGCTTTTAATTGAAAAAAATAATCCGGGAGGACAAGCCAGCAGCAGTGCGCGCATTGAAAATTACCTCGGGTTTCCGTCAGGTTTATCGGGAGCCGACCTTACACGAAGGGCAATCACTCAAACACTGCGTTTTGGAACGGAGGTACTAACACCACAGCAGGTAGACACCATTGAGTTTCGTGACGGATATAAAGAAATACTTCTTGCCGACGGAAATAAAATTCATACCAGGGCGGCTGTTATAGCTACAGGGGTTTCGTACCGGAAGCTCGATATTCCGGGTGTCGAAAAGTTTACCGGCGCCGGAGTATATTATGGTTCGGCGGCCATTGAAGCACATGCCTGTAAGGGCCACCCTGTTTATATTGTTGGCGGAGGAAACTCGGCCTGCCAGGCGGCCATGTATCTTTATAAATTTGCCAGCGAGGTTAATATTTTAATAAGAAAAGATTCACTGAAACAGGTCGCCGCAAACTATCTGGTGAACCAGATTTCGGAAACACCCAACATTCATGTATTGCCAAATACCGAAGTAGAAGCGGTTCATGGTGAAAAGGAATTAATGGAAATAACACTTGTTGACAATAAAACCAGTACGAAGCGAACAGTTCCCGCAAAAGCACTGTTCATTTATATCGGCGCCAGGCCAACCACCGAATGGACACCGGAAAGTATTATCAAAGATGATTCCGGATTCATAGTTACGGGCCAGGACTTACCGGGCATCAACACTTTTCACAAGATTTGGAAACAACCACGCACACCCCACCCGTCGGAAACCAGTATGCCGGGCGTGTTTGCCGCGGGAGATATTCGCATGGGCGCATTGGCCGGAATTTCGTCGGCAGTTGGAGAAGGAGCCATGGCTGTGAGATTTGTGAGGAAGTATTTACAAGAAATGTAAGTAAGATTTACCAATAATATAACCAGTACAAGTTTACGTATACACTAAATAATTTTATTATGCATCGGTTTATAATTATTTCGGAACACACGGCAGAAGACTGCAAAATGGCCGTTAAACATTTTCGTGAACATCATGCAGGGTTTATTGCCCACTTTGAATGGGGTTGTTATGATAATGACCATACGGCATATTTGATAACGGAGGCAAACAATCACGAGGAAGCAATGCTGCTGGTACCTCCGTTGTTCCGGCCAAAGGCCAGGGCCATTCAGCTCACTACATTCAATCCCAGGAAATCGGGCGATAAGGCTCATGAATAATCAGGAATTAGTAAGGAATGGTGATGTATAAGAGCATGAGGTAACCTTGCGGTGAAATTTTTATGGCGCCAACAAAAACTATTTATGCACACCTTTCGGTTTTAGGCGCCAACCTGATTTATGGCGGTAACTATTCCATTGCCAAAGAAGTGATGCCAGAGTTTATCAGGCCCTTTGGTTTTATTTTTATAAGGGTAATTGTTACTGCAATTGTTTTTTTTATTCTTGCCGGCGTTTATACCAGGGAAAAAGTCGATAAAAGCGATTTGCTGAGATTATTCATGTGCGCTGTTTTTGGAGTTGCAACAAACCAGTTACTTTTTTTCAAAGGGCTTGACCTCACTACACCAATTAATGCTTCCTTAATGATGACAACCAATCCGATCATGGTGCTGCTTGCCGCCTCATTTCTGATTCGCGAAAAAATAACGCTTCGAAAAATTGCCGGCGTCGTTATTGGTATTGCAGGAGCCCTGCTGCTGTTGTTATGGGGTAAAACATTTTCATTTACTTCCGATTCGGCCATAGGCGACATGCTGATACTTATTAATTCACTTTCATTTGGCGTTTTCTTAATAATTGTACGAAAAATGATGCTTAAATACCAAACTATAACGGTTATGAAATGGGTATTTTTGTTCGGAACAATTCTGGTAACCCCGTTCGGCTGGCATGAATTTACCGAAATAGAATGGCCGCGCTTTGATACAGCGCAATGGCTTGCAACGGCATACGTGGTAATTGCCACAACATCCATAGCATATATGCTTAATACCTTTGCGTTAAAGAATCTTTCGCCTTCATCGGTTAGCGCGTATATTTATTTGCAACCTCTTTTTGCAACCATCATTGCCATAATACTTGGCAAAGATCAGCTGAATGCATTGCACCTGGCATCGGCCGCACTGATTTTTACCGGCGTATATTTTGTTTCGGTGCTCCCAAAGAACAAAGTTGGAGCAAGTGTTTCAAATTCATCAAAATAACGTAATTTTACAATTTAATTTTAATAGATACACTATGATAAGGTCAATGACCGGTTTTGGCAAGGCATCGGGCAACTCGGGATCAAACATGATTACCGTTGAGGTAAAATCGCTAAACAGTAAATTTCTTGAATTAAACCTCCGGGTGCCGTCCGTATATAAGGACAAGGACCTCGATCTTCGAAACGAAATAAGCAAACTGGTTGAAAGGGGAAAGGTTGATTTCATAATTAGTGTTGAGCCCATTACCGGTAACGGAAAAAATATTTTAAACAAGGAAGCAATAAGCCACTATTTAGCCGATTTTAAAGCGCTTGAAAAAGAGCTGAAAATTTCGTCGCAGGATTATCTGAATATAATCATGCGGCTCCCCAATGTTATCAATACCGATAAAAACGAAGCCGACCCTAAAGAGTGGAAGGTTATTGAAACACTGTCGCGCAAAGCGATGAAAGCATTTAATGAGTTCAGGATTAATGAGGGTAAGGTGCTCGGAGCGGACCTGGTTATGCGGACAAAATCGGTGGAGACACGCCTTAAGAAAATCGAAAAAATAGACCCCGCAAGACTGAAGTCAATAAAAGACCGCATAGGAAAAAGCCTCGATGAAATGGAAGACAATTCAATGGTGGACAAGAACCGGTTTGAACAGGAGCTGATTTATTATATTGAGAAAATCGACATTACCGAAGAAAAGGTACGGCTCCGGTCGCATCTGGAATATCTCTTACAAACCATAAACGACAGCGACTCCAATGGCAAGAAGTTAGGTTTTATTTTACAGGAGATTGGCCGCGAAATAAATACTATTGGCGCAAAAGCAAATGACGCCATGATACAAAGACTGGTTGTTGAGATGAAAGACGATTTGGAGAAAATGAAAGAACAAACCGCAAATATTGTATAACAACAGGGACATTCCCGTAAAGGAGATATGCAAAATAGCCCCGATTCGCCAAAGCTGATTCTGTTTTGTGGGCCTTCGGGCAGCGGCAAAACCAGTATTGTCCGGCACCTGCTTGATAAATTTCCGCAACTGAGCTTTTCTGTTTCAGCTACTACACGTGTACAGCGAAAAAATGAACAAAATGGTTACGATTATTATTTTATGTCGGTTGAGGAGTTTCATGACAAGATTAAGAACGATGAGTTTTTAGAATGGGAAGAAGTGTATGCCAATGGCTTTTATGGAACACTCCGTTCGGAAGTTGACCGGATAGCAGCACTCGGGAAGGTAGCTATTTTTGACGTTGACGTTGAAGGCGGTATACATATTAAAGGACGGTATGGTGAGAATTTACTGGATGTATTTGTTAGACCCCCCGCCGTTGAGGATCTCCGGGCCCGGCTTATTTCGCGCGCGTCGGAAACACCCGAAACCCTTGAGAAACGAATTCTTAAGGCTTCGCATGAAATGACATACAGCGACCGGTTCACACATGTAATTATAAACCGGAACCTCGACAACGCTTACGAAGAAGCCGAACTTCTGGTAAGGCAATTTTTAAACAAACATTAATAGAATCAAGCCCGCTACGGTTAAGCCGGAGCTCGTGTATAAAATTAAAGCCACCCATGAAAATAGGGCTCTTTTTCGGTACATTTAACCCTGTCCATAACGGCCACATGGCCATTGCGGGATACATGGCGGAGTTTACCGATCTTGATCAGGTTTGGATGGTGGTTACACCACACAATCCATTGAAACCAGCCGGTTCGCTTTTACAGGACCATCACCGCTTTGAGATGGTACGGCTGGCTATCGGCGATTACCGAAAAATAAAAGCGTCGAAAGTGGAATTTACTTTACCCAAACCCTCCTATACAATCAACACCCTTGCTCACTTGCATGAGCAGTACCCTCAGCATCAGTTTGTATTGATAATGGGGTCCGACAACCTTAACACACTGCATAAGTGGAAGAATTGGGAGGAGATTTTAAAACACCATGAAATCTACGTTTATCCACGACCCGGTAGCGATGCCGGTGAGTTAAGTTCCCATCCGTCGGTTAAATTGATTGACGCGCCGCTCATGCAAATTTCCTCCACATTTATCCGCAAAGCTATTGCGGGAAAAAAAGAAATTCGTTTTATGCTGCCGGAGCCGGTTTACACATATCTGGACGAAATGAATTTTTATAAAAACTGAAAATTAAAGACGACGGCTTTGTTTATTGCAATCGGGAACCTTTGGCTGTTATTTGATAATAAGCGAGGTCATCGAAACCGAACCCATCACGGTTTTTTCATTGAAAAAAGACACCGACTCATTTTTATTTAATTGTGCAAGGGTATACAACAATGGAAGGTAATGCTCATTGGTTGGAATCGACAAATTGGCAACAGTTCCCATTTTTTCATAATGAATCAGCGCGTCGTGATTATTATCAGTAATCAGCTTTTTAAGCCGGCTGTCAAATTCAAAAGCCCAGTCGAAAGGCTGGATGGCGTTACGCATAAGCCTTAAGTTGTGCACCATGTTTCCACTGCCAACAATGAGCACCCCCTTTTTGCGAAGGCCCTGTAATTCTTTGGCCAAATCGTAATGGTATTGCGGGGGCTTTGTCCGATCAAGGCTAAGCTGATAAACGGGTACATCGGCCAGCGGGAACATGTGGCACAGAATAGACCAGCTTCCATGATCGAGGCCCCACTCAAAATCGAGTTCAACATGGGTTTTCTTTATTTCATCGGCCGTAAGGCGGGCGAATTCGGGCGAACCCGGCGCAGGATATTGTTTGTCGTAAAGCGCTTTTGGAAATCCGTAAAAGTCGTGAATGGTTTTTGGATTGGGAACGGCGCAAACCCGGGTACCATTGGTTTCCCAGTGTGCCGAAACACACAGGATAGCGTTAGGCTTTGTGATTGATTTAGCCATTTTTGACCAGCCTTGCGCAAACTCATTTACCTCGATGGCATTCATTGGGCTTCCATGGCCAATAAAAAGGACGGGCATGGCTTGCCCCTGCTCCTTAAACAGGCTTAATTCGTTTAATGTTTTCATAGGAAAATGCAATAAAAGCGATGAGGCGCCCAGTTTTTTAATGAAGTTTCGACGTTCCATTTATTTAAAGCAAACTTAATAAATCCGGAGCGAAATTACCTGAAACAAACGGCGGGTTCGGGCGAGGGTTTATAATGTGATTAAAATTTGCTATTATTGTAGAATAAGTTATTGTATTATGCCCACCAATAAAGTTTTAATCGTCGACGATGAACCGGATATTGAATTGTTATTCAGGCAACGATTTCGAAAGGAAATAAAGGACGGTTCTATGAAATTTCATTTTGCCTTTTCGGCAGATAGCGCCCTTGAATACCTTAAAAACCTGAAACCATTTGATGTTGTGATGCTGCTTTCGGATATCAACATGCCAGGAATGAATGGCCTTGAGTTGTTGCGCTTGGTAAAATCCGAATTTCCACACCTTAAAGTGATTATGGTTACCGCGTACGGCGATGAAGCGAATCACAGAACCGCGGTTAATTATGGTGCCGACGATTTTATCACCAAACCCGTCGATTTCAGAGTTCTCAAAGAGCGCATGGAGCTTTTAGGATAAGTATTCAGGTGTTTTTTCGCATCATGACCTTCAACGCTTCCCGGGTACTCAATGGCTGCAGGGTAGTGCTTTTCAGAAATCGCTTTACCCAGGAAGGGTTGGTTTTTGAGTACTCACGGAGTACCCATCCGATTGCTTTTTGAACAAAAAATTCTTTTGATTCTTTCAGCGAACTAATGTACTGAACCAGTAAGTGAAGATCGGTTTCCGATTTATACTTTAACTGATAGAGCAGGCTCATTCGCTGAAGCCAAATATTATTTGACCGGTTCCACTTTCCGCTTAAAGCGGGAATTTTTTCAGGATACTTTTTGAACCAGGGCCCTGCCACATGACTGGCAATGAAATCAACGGTGTCCCACCACGATTTGTTTGTTACCAGGTATTCTAAGAGGGCTCCATCGTTTACCGACCACTGTTTTTTATATTTTACCATAAAGTCAATAGCGAAATACTGCAATTCGCGCCATGGCAATTCCCAAAGTTGTTTAACAATAGTTTCCATTTCGCTGTAAGGCGGAATCGGTACCGAGTTAAAATATTTTTTACACAACTCGCGGCGAGGCACACTTGTTATGCCGAAAAATTCAAACTGATTGCGCATATATTGTTTCATAGGCACGCTGTTCGACGGGTCGGCGTTTTCTTTGAACAGCGTTGTTATACCCTTTACATAGGGATGAGTGAAACCCGATGGTTTTTTAACCATGATAATACACTTATAAAATCCGTAAACCATTTCCGGTCTTGATTCCCGGTTCAAGCAAAACAACCGACTGGTCGGCCTGCACGACACCCAGAACCAGGCATTGCGAAATAAAATCAGCAATTTGTTTTGGAGGGAAATTAACAACGGCCACAACTTGTTTACCGGGTAATTCATCCAATGTGTAATGGTCGGTAATTTGAGCGGACGAAACCAGTACACCCAGTTCACCAAAATCGATTCGTAACCGGTATGCAGGCTTTTTGGCACGGGGGAATGGCAGAGCCTCAAGGATGGTCCCTGACCGGATATCTGCTTTAAGGAAATCATCGTAGGTTATCATCGTGGAGTTTGAATTAGTGCAGGCAGGCATATAAGCGATGTAAATATACCACTCAAAGCAATTAAATTGCCTGGATGCAGGCAGCAAATGCGGGGTCAATTAAGAGCCAGTTAAAAATATTTTAATAACATGATATTAAAAATTGTAACTTTGGCACAGAGATCCGGTGTATGTCGAAGTCCCATTCCTTTAAAAAAACGCGGCACAATTTTTATGAGCGGCAGAAGTTAAGGAACAACTACTTTTTTTTCAGCCTGTTAATAGCTGAAGCCATTCTGGTTCTTATAAGTGTATCTGCTTTACTGGCACATAAACCATTTATAGCTGAAACATTTACTATGTGGCCCTTAATTATTTTCACCCTGTTGGTGCCAACTACCCTGCTGGTTCTTTATTTGATTATTCAGTTTGAATGTGTCATTAATGATGAGGGAATATTTTATAAGTGGAAACCATTTGGAAGCCGGTATAAAATGATCCAGTTTGATGCCGTTCGCGAAATGTCGTTGCAGGATATGAGCAAAGAACCGGCGAAGTGGATTTTTTCGAAGAAGTATCATGAGGTGAATTACCTGGGAGGAGGAATAGCCTTGTTTCTGATTATGAAAAGCGGCAAGAAGCGGGTAATCGGAACACGGAAGGCCGAAGAGATAAACCGGATTCTTTCGAGACTGGCCCCGAATTCATATAAGTCATCATCAATAGGCCAGGATAACGATTATAGTGATTGATTCGAAACAGTATGACTTATCCGGCCAGCAGCAGCGCCATTATCGGTAGTTTGAATGCCGAAGGTTATACGGTTGATGAAACGCTGAATCATAATGAACTGACATCCTTTGTTGCCCGCTACTTATTCAGAAAAAACAGGATAACCATCGGGTTCCTTTTCTTTATTTCAGGATTTTTTATCATTATGTTGTATGCTGTGGTGTTGTATTGTATGAAGCCATTTTGCTCAACCATCGATATTGTTTATCAGATACTGCTTGGTATTTTATCCACAATTATACTGGTTATTCCACATGAACTGTTGCATGGACTGGGTTACAAAATTTGTGGGGCCGGTAAAATAACCTATATTGCCAACTGGAAGAAATTATATTTTATGGCTGCCGCCGATAAATTTGTTGTAAACCGGTCAAAATTTACCTTTATTGCAATGCTGCCATTTTTTATTATTAGTATTTGCCTGTTATTGTGCGGATTTATTTATTTGGATGATTATATGATAGTGTTCGTCACCGGCAATGTGGTACACGCTACCATGTGTGCAGGTGATGCCGGACTGCTTAGCTACTTTGAGGAGAATAATGGATATGAAATGATAACATTCGATAACCTGGAAGACAATGAAACCTATTTTTTAAAGCGATAGCATAAAACAGAGCACAGGTTTTTATTAGCGAAAGTAAATTCTTAAGTTTAACCCCCAGATGTCGCGCAAGCATAAACCGCAAAAAAAAGCTACTCCCGCCGATGCCGTTAATCCAGCTCCGGTAACGGCACACAGACCACCCGGCCAAAATCGGCTTGTAACGCTCGCTGCCGTTATTTGTGCCATCATTGCATTCGCTCTATACGCAAATACTCTCGGCCATGAATATACGGTCGACGACGGTACGGTAATATCGAACAATACAATAACCAAGAAAGGGGTATCCGCTATCCCTGAAATATTCACTTCTGCTTATAGAGCCGGATTCTGGGACCGAAACGAAGGATTATACCGTCCGCTGTCGGTAGCCATGTTCGCTGTTGAGTGGGAGTTTTGGCCCGAAAACCCCGCCCCCGGGCATTGGATTAATGTGTTATTGTATGCGTTAACCGCTTTTCTGCTTATGATAACGCTTTCGCGGATGTTTTCGAAATATTCGCTGCTATTCCCGTTTACCGTTACCCTGCTGTTTGTCATTCACCCGATACATACCGAAGTAGTTGCCAATATTAAAAGCCGCGACGAAATACTTTGTTTTATATTTTCGATACTAACCATTTTTTACCTCGAACGATTTCTGAAAAACAGCCGACCGGTTTATCTGTTGGCCGCCCTGTTGGTTTACTTTCTGGCTTTTTTGTCGAAAGAAAGCGCAATAACCATGCTTGGTGTAATTCCATTGGTTTTGTGGTTTTTTGATAAAGTTTCAATCAGGAACATCTTCATACGGACACTGCCTTTTTTAGCCGTAGCTGCGGCATATATGCTTATACGTTATCAGGTGCTGGGCGAGCTTAAGGGATCACCATTGCTGCAGCTGGTTAACAATTCGCTATTAGGTGCCGAGAGCATGAATGAGCAGCTGGCAACGGCCATTACAATCATGGGCAGTTACATTTATCTGTTATTTATACCTCATCCGCTATCGTTCGACTACTCGTATAATCAGATCCCGGTTGTTGGTTTCGGAAATGCAGTGGCATTGTTGTCGGTGGCAACCCTTGGTGCAATGATTTACCTGTCGGTGAAAGGGTTTATAAACAAAAGTCCTGCTGCATTTGGATTGCTGTTTTTTTTCGTCACCATTTCACTGGTTTCAAATATTTTATTCCTGATTGAATCCACCATGGCTGAACGGTTTTTATATCTGCCTTCGCTTGGGTTTATTATAGCAGTGGCTTATTATTTGTTGCGGTTTTTTAATTTGCTGGAACCTGAAAAAATAAACGGACTTACCGGTTATTTTAAACTGAAGCCCCTGTTTACGGCCTTTCTTGGATGCATTTTTATTTTATATTCTTTTAAAACCATAAGCCGTAACCGCGACTGGAAAAACAACCTGACTTTACTATCGAAAGATGTTGTTACCTGTCCCGAATCGGCGCGAATACGTTATGCATACGGTAGCGCCCTTTTGATAGAACAGGCTCTTAAAGAAGAAAACAAGCAGGTTAAGAACGGAATACTATTAAAAAGTGTTGCGCAGCTGCAAAAAGGGGTTGAAATTTTACCAAGCTATGCCGAAGCATGGAACCATCTGGGAGTTGCCTATAAAGAACTTGAAAACTATCCGGCCGCGGTAAACGCGTTCGACAAAGCCCGGTCGTACAAAGAATTTAAGGAAGCCGAATTTTACATATCTGCCGGGCTGGCATACGGTAATGCAAAGCTTTACGACAAGGCTATTGCCGACTTTACCAAAGCCATAAGCATTGATCCGACAAACGCCGAAGCGTATAACAATAAAGGGCTTTATCTGTTTGAAAAAGGTGCAGCCGACAGCTCGCTGTATTATTTCGAAAAGGCAATTACCTTGAAAAAGGATTTTTACCAGGCGTATTACAACAAAGGAAACACTATTGCCGGCAAAGGGGATTATACCGCAGCCATAGCACTGTATGAAGAAGCGTTAAAGCACAAGCCGGGCTATGTTGATGCGTTGCTCAATATGGGCAACAGCTTTGCCGCGATGAAAGACTATAGCAGGGCACTTGAATATTATTCTAAAGTTGAACAACAGGAGCCCGGAAATAAAAAAGTTCTTATAAATACCGGAATTACTTACCGGATACTTGGCAACGAGCAAATGGCTAACGAGTATTTTGAACGGGCCAATAAAGCAGGGACAAACCAGTGAGCATAAATCGGAACGGCTATTTAGTAGTGATATGTTTGGCTATAATTACAGGGGCATGCCGGCCAACCGGGCAACAGCAGTTTCGGATTAAGGGCCCGTTTGATATCCGGGCTTACTTTGAGCAGGAAGTTTCGGTACTTACCAAAGCCGGAACCGGAATTACAAAACATCTTATGTCAGCAAAGAAATCAGAAACAATTAATGTTGACTCCGTAAACTGGCGAACGGAGCTGGCCCCGTTTTTTGCTCTTGACCTATCCAAACCCGCCCAGGTGAACAGCTACGAAGTTGACACCACCCTTGCAGGGACAAAGCGGTATTTAAAATATAGCGCCAGGGACCCTGCCGTTGAGCTCAGGGAATTGTCGCTGGAGTTTTTAAATGACAGCCTTGTAACGTTATCGGCTATACGCATTGCAGACAATTTGTATTATCGTTCGTCGGACACACTTATTTATAAAGGAAACGGCAATTACCGGATAAGCGCCAACAACAAGCCGCGGGCAGGAAAAGAGAT
>CAZPKJ010000002.1:37248-58881 GCA_964587075.1 uncultured Flavobacteriaceae bacterium
CGAGGAACAACTAACCGCTTCCGGACAAAGCCTTAAATAATTAATGCCATGAACATCCTTTCTACAATTATTCTTACAACCGGGTTATGGCGTGCAACACTGATGGTGCCTGGCGGCGAATTACCTTTTCACCTGCAGGTCGACAAAAATGATTCATCCTATGTGCTTACCGTTATAAATGGCGAAGAAAGGATAGTATTGGATGAAGTATGGGTGATCGGCGATTCATTGGTAGCTTCGTTTCCTGTTTATGAATCGGAATTGCGGTTGCGTGTAGTTAACCGGGATGAGATGGAAGGCCATTTTATCAACTTGACGCGTACTACCCATAATACCATTCCGTTGAAGGTTTATTCAGGAGCCATGCCCAGGTTCCCTGTAAGGAGCAAGGACCGGGCTATGGATGTTTCTGGCAGATGGTCGGTGATGTTTTCGCCAGGCACCCGCGACAGTTCAATGGCCATTGGGGTATTCAAACAGGATGGCGCATATGTAACCGGCACATTTTTAACACCTTCTGGTGATTACAGATATTTGGAAGGCGTGGTTGAAAACGACAGCCTCTTTCTGTCGACATTCAATGGTGTATTTGTGTACCTCTTTAAGGCCCGCGTTCGAAAGAATACCATTGACGGTGTGTTTTACAGTGGCACGCATTGGGAGGCGCCCTGGTCGGGATTCCGCGACAACACCGCTCAACTTCCTGATGCTACGACTATTACAAAAGTAAAGGATGGCGAAACAGGGCTTACCTTCCGTTTTCCCGATCCCGACAGTAACATGGTTTCTTTAACCGATTCCAATTTCAGAAACAAGGTAGTAATCGTTCAAATTCTTGGTTCCTGGTGCCCGAATTGCCTGGATGAATCGGAGTTTCTGACGGTATTTCGGGACTCAAATTATCACCGGGGAGTAGAGGTAATTGGGTTGGCATTCGAGAAAACCGACGACTTTTCAAGAGCTTCGTCCAATATTAAGAGGCTGCGCAAAAGGCTGAATATCAACTATCCAGTACTAATAGCTGCCAACCGAAACAAACTTAAAGCGGTTCTTCCGGGCCTGGAAAATTTCATCGCTTTCCCTACTACCATTTACTTAGACAAGCAACATAAGGTACGAAAGGTATATGCAGGTTTTTCAGGAGCCGCTTCAGGTGATGAGTATGAAAAATTCAAAAAATCATTTACCGCGTATATCGACAAGCTTTTAACAGAGTAATTTTTTATTGCGGGGGCATTTTTTAGTTCCTAAATTTGTTTTGCGGTGCCACCAAATCCTTCTTGCACCGCCTATTTGTTCAATTTACCAAAAGAATACCATCTTTGACGTAATATATGCGGGTATTTCAAGCCCGAGGCCTTAAATTCGAACGATACACATAAACCTTAAAAAACCAAGAAACCGCTACATGAGAAAAATTATTTTGTTTTCGGGACTCCTGTTCCTCGCTTTCCCCTTTGCTGTTTTATCGCAGTGTACCACTACCAATGCAACCAGTTGCATGTGTGAAACCCCCGGATCCACCAATTGTGATTTACTGCCCGATATTATTGTTGGCCGTCCACCGCTTTTGGCTTCGGGCACAAACGGTGTAATTGAATATTCACAAACCGGAAACGGAGCCGAAAATGGCCGGCTTCGGGTTTCGGTAACTACACCCAATATTGGCCATGGCCCTCTGGAAGTGCGAACCACCAATATGTACATATGCGGAACGGATACCATTACCGGTACGGCTCCTGCATCATGTCCGGGTACAGGCTTGCCGCCCCGCCAGCTTGTTAAGCAACGTGTTTATCATAAAAATGGCAACACCATGACCTATTACGACCGTGATGCCGGCTCTATGACTTATCATCCTACACACGGGCACATGCACGTAGACGATTGGGGGATTTATACACTTCGTACCCAAACACCTGATCCCAACCCCTTGAACTGGCCAATTATCGGAACCGGAGCCAAACTGGCTTTTTGTTTAATGGATTATGGTTCCTGTTCCACCTATAATGGTCACTGCGTTGATTCGCTTGGAAACACCCTAACCAACAGTAGTTTTCCCAATTATGGATTGGGCGGTGGCGGATACAACTGTTCATCGGTAGTGCAGGGAATTTCGTCGGGGTACACCGACATTTACTACCAGTATCTTGACGGAATGTATATTACCATTCCCCCGGGAACATGCAATGGCGATTATTACATTGTTGTTCAAATCGACCCGTATGATTATTTCCTTGAAGAAAATGAAAACAACAACGTAATTGTTGTTCCTTACACATTAACCCAACAGGTTCTTGCCGCAGACGCAACCATTACTCCGAGTTCAGCAGGGCAGGTTTGCTCAAACCCGGGAGTAACACTTTCGGCAAACGCGGGTGCTGGTTATCTTTATCTGTGGTCGAATGGTGAAACAACCCAAAACATCCAGGTGAACACACCGGGAACATATACGGTTACCGTTACTACCACTTGCGGAACTGCCGTTTCTTCTCCCTACAATGTTTCGTTTGCTGACATTACTCCCGTTACAACCAACGATGAACTTTGTAATCAGGGATCAGGAATTTTAACGGCAAATGCCGGGGGTGGTATTGTTGACTGGTTCGCTGCTCCTTCGGGCGGAACATCACTACACACCGGAAACGTATTTAATACTCCTGTTGTGAATACCACAACTACTTATTACGCACAGGCCACTACCGTTACACCTGGCTTCAGTGGTTTTGCACAACCCGCCAACAACACATTTGGCGGAGGCGGTTATTTAACCAGCAGTCAGTATTTGCTGTTTAATGCTGTGCAGAATATTACGCTTAACTCCGTAAAGGTTTATGCTCAAACAGCTACTGCAACAACGGTAGAGTTGCGTAATTCGTCCGGCACGCTGATTAACAGCCAGACGGTGAATCTGCCATCCGGCGAAAGCCGCATTACCCTGAACTGGAATATACCCGTGGGTATGGACTACCGTTTAACGAGGTCGGGATCGGCAGCCCTGTACCGGAACAACTCGGGAGTCACGTATCCATACACACTTCCCGGTTATGTGTCCATTACAGGATCATCGGCAGGAAGCGGATTTTATTACTTTTTTTACGACTGGGAAGTGAGCGTACCTTCACAAACCTGCGTCAGCGACAGGGTGCCTGCGGTTTTAACGGTGAATGCAAATCCATCAGTTACTTTTAGTCCATTAAGTGAAGTATGCAGCAACGACCCGGCATTTTCGCTTACCGGAGGTTCTCCATCGGGTGGAACCTATAACGGCCCTGGCGTAAACGCGAACACCTTTGATCCTGCAGCCGCCGGGTTTGGCATACATACATTACAATACACATATACCGATGCCAATGGTTGCAGCGGATCAGCCGTACAAACCATTGAAGTTAAAAACTGCGGATGCAATACTCCCGGTATGCCCGGCTCCATTCAAGGGCTGGCACTGGTATGTAACGGTGTGGCTATAAATTATCAGGTTAACAACAATCCGAATGTTACGTCATATACCTGGGTTGCACCACAGGGCACACAGATATTGTCAGGACAAGGCACGCATCAGATTTCACTTCAGGTTTTCCCGGGATTTACTACTGGTGATTTGTGTGTATATGCCAACAATGCATGCGGGGCATCAGTGCCAAGATGTAAAACACTTACCCGCCATGTTGCCCGAAAGCCAGGCCCGTTTATTGGCGATCTGAGCGGCCATTGTGAAACACCTAACGGAACACTTTCGGTAACTCCACCAACATTTGCAGTTTCTTACAACTGGACTGTTCCTGCGGGCGTTACCATACTTTCGGGTCAGGGAACAAGTACTATCACTTTTGAAACAGCTCCCGGGTTTTCTTCAGGTCAGGTTTGTGTAACATCTAACAATGGCTGCATGGACAGCCCTGCACGTTGCGCCAACATGTTTGCGGCTCCCGAAAAGCCGGTGATAAGCGGACCAACATCGGTATGTGCCAATCAAAACAATGTTACTTATACCGTTAATCCATCATTTGGCGCAACTGTATATAACTGGTTTGTTCCTTCGGGCGCTACTATTGTTTCGGGTCAGGGAACAACAAGCATTGTGGTTAACTTTGGAACCAGTGGCGGACAGGTTCGCTGTACCGCTAAAAATAACTGCGGAAAGCGCGGAACGGCACGACTCAATGTTGCAATCAGCTGCAGGACGTTAAGCGAGGTTGTAAATGAAGTTGCGGTATTTCCTAATCCTGCCAATGAATTTATCGATATCTCGGTGAATGCTTCAGAAAATAATTTATCAGAACTTCAGCTTTTGGATATGTCGGGAAGATTGGTTTACACCGAAACAATGGATATTGTAAAAGGGCCAAACCAAAAGCGGGTTGATGTTAGTACATTAAGCAAGGGCGTATATCTGCTTAACATTATTTCATCCAGTGATGTTTCAAGAATTAAAATTATTATCGACTAAAAAAACACTAAATAAGCCGAAGCCTCTCTCACATACAGAGAGGCTTCGTTGTACAGCAATAAATTTAACCGCCACACCAACATGAAAAAGGCAACATTAATCCTTGCGATTTGCTTTACCTTTGCCGGAGAGCTGTTTTCGCAGTGTACCACCACCAACGCTACATCCTGCGTTTGTGAAACCCCGGGATCAACCAATTGCGACTTGTTGCCCGATATAATTGTTGGGCGTCCGCCACTACTTGCGAGCGGAACCAACGGGGTAATTGAGTATTCACAAACAGGCAATGGAGCCGAAAACGGCAGGCTTCGTGTTTCGGTGACTACGCCTAATATTGGCCATGGCCCGCTCGAAGTACGAACTACCAATATGTATATATGCGGAACAGATACAATCACCGGGACTGCTCCTTCAACTTGCCCTAACACCGGACTTCCTCCAAAGCAGCTTTTGAAGCAACGTGTATATCATAAGAACGGGAATTCCATGACTTATTATGATCGTGATGCGGGGTCCATGACATATCATCCGTCTCACGGGCACATGCATGTCGACAACTGGGGTGTTTATACATTAAGAGCACAATCATCGGACCCAAACCCGCTGAACTGGCCAATTATTGGTACAGGCGCGAAGCTTGCTTTTTGCCTGATGGACTATGGATCCTGCTCTACGTACAACGGACATTGTGTTGATTCACTTGGCAACACATTAACCAACGGAAATTTTCCCAATTACGGCCTTGGCGGCGGAGGCTATAACTGCTCAGCTGTTGTGCAGGGAATTTCATCAGGATATACCGATATTTATTACCAGTACCTTGACGGGATGTACATCACTATTCCTCCCGGTACGTGTAATGGAAATTATTTTATAGTTGTACATATCGACCCGTATAATTATTTTCTTGAGGAAAATGAGAATAACAACGTTATTGTAGTTCCCTACACACTCACCAAGCAGGCCGGAACGGTACCCATTATTACAGCATCGGGCACTACAAACATCTGTCCGGGAAACAGCGTTACCCTAACAGCAACACCTTCACCATCCTATTTGTGGTCGACAGGAGCAACTACGCAATCAATTACGGTTTCACAGGCAGGGACCTACACGGTAACCACCGATGTCGGAACCTCTTGTCCGGGTACATCACAGCCCGTTAACGTTACGGTACAAAACATGCCGGTAACCATTACCCCGGCGTCGGATTCATTATGTCCGGGCCAGAGCACGGTATTGAACACTTCGGTAAACACCCCCTCAACAGCAACCGTTCAAACAACCTTTTCAAACAATACTGTTTATAATATTCCCGACAATAATGCTGCGGGTGTACTTTCACCCGTAACGGTAAGCGGAGTAAGTCCGGCCACACTTTCAAGCGGCGTAGTTGTTTCGGTTAGGGTTAACATTACGCATACCTATACTGGCGATTTAATTCTTTCATTAATATCGCCCTCGGGCAACACGGTGCTATTGAGTAACAGGAGGGGAGGCAGCGGGAACAACTTTAACAATACCATATTTACCATGTCGGCTTCAACACCTATTGCAAGCGGCACGCCACCTTTTGCCGGATCATTTATTCCCGATGGCAATTTAAATGCATTTACCGGAAATGCAAATGGTGTATGGCAGCTTAAGGCTGCCGATGTAGCCAATACCGATATAGGCACTATCAATTCCTGGTCGTTGACATTGAATAATGTTGTTCCGGTTCAGTTGAGTTACACATGGACATCGTCGCCGGCCGGATTTAATTCCACACAGCAGAATCCAACAGTAACACCTGGCGGAAATACTTCATATATGGTTACCGTTAATAACCTTACAACCGGTTGTTCAGGATCGGGAAGTACAGCTGTTGTAATTGATCCGGCTTCGGTAAGTGTTAGTCCTGATGCCAGCATATGTTCGGGACAAACAACTACATTGTCGGCATCCGGGGCTCTCAGTTACAGCTGGTCTCCATCATCGGGATTAAGCAACACAACAGGATCCGTTGTCGACGCCAGCCCATCCGGCACAACAGTATATACAGTTACCGGAACCAATGCGTCGGGATGTACTGCTCAGCAAACCATTACGGTTTCCGTCAACCCCAACCCGGTAATTTCTCTTACACCTATCAATGACATTTGCGCAAACAGCCCGGCTTTTTCACTCACCGGGGCCTCACCTCCGGGCGGAACGTGGAGCGGAAGCGGAGTTAGTAGCGGGAGTTTTGATGCGGCTGTAGCAGGAACAGGAACACATACGATCTCCTATTCCTATACCGATGGCAATGGCTGCTCTTCTACCCAAAGCACTTCAATAACGGTACACGCCAATCCGGTAGTTTCGGTTTCGGGTTTCAGCGCCGTTTGTAACAACGGGGGCCTGGTTGTATTAAGCGGAGGATCGCCAGCCGGCGGAGTTTGGTCAGGAACGGCAGTTAACAATGGAAATTTTGATCCGATGATTGCCGGTCCGGGAACACATACCATGACTTACACCTACTCCGACGGAAACGGATGTACCGGATCGGCTGCGGCTTCAATTACTGTTAATGATTGTTCGTGCCCTGCACCAGCTACTCCGGGTACCATGACCGGCAGCAGTAAGATTTGTCCGGGAACACAACAAACCTACTCGGTACCCAATAATACTTCTGTTACCAGTTATAACTGGACAGTACCTGCGGGCGTGAATATTGTTTCGGGTCAGGGTACGAATGCTATAACGGTTACGGCTACAGGAAACTTTACATCCGGGTCGATATGTGTATATGCACAAAATAATTGCGGAACATCAAGCGGACGCTGTAAAAGCGTATCAAAGCTTACAGCTGCTACTCCAGGGGTTATCTCAGGAGGTTTGTACGGACACTGTCAGGCGGTAACTACGTTGTATGTTAATCCTGTTAACGGAGCCATTTCTTACAACTGGACAGTACCTTCGGGCGTGAACATTATTTCGGGACAGGGTACCAACAGTATAACCATTGAAACCCTTGCGGGATTTGTTTCCGGCAAAGTTTGTGTTACTTCTTATAACGGATGTTTGAACAGTAATTCACGTTGCGGAACACTGTATGCCGCTCCGGCAAAACCGGTAATAACTGGAGATATCAGCACTTGTGCGGGTGAAACAAAAACATATTCGGTTAACCCTTCGTATGGAGCAACCAATTATGCCTGGTCGGGCCCGACAGGAAGTATTGTTGTTTCGGGCCAGGGAACCACATCGGCCGAAATTCAATTTGGTTCTGTTGGAGGAAAAGTTAAATGCATTGCTTCCAATGCCTGTGGCAACCGCGGCACAGCAACGTTAACTGTTAGCATGACCTGCAAGCTGCACGAATTTGCCAACGGAAAATTTGACTTCAGCCTTCAGCCAAACCCTGCTCATGAAAAAACCCGTATCGATATCGAAGGCGATTACTCAGGGCCCATGATTCTCCGGATAAGCAATATAATAGGTAAACAGGTTTTCGAAGATAAAGTAGAAATATTACCCGGGCAGCCGTTATTTATTGAATTGGGCAGTTATACAAGCGGAAATTATCTGGTTACGCTGCATAATAATTATCACATAATCACCAAAAAGCTAGTAGTTGAATAGCAGTAATGAGGATATTGGTATGTGTAATTTCGATGTTGTTTTGGCAACAGGGTTTTGGACAACAGGCGTGGGCCGTTTATAATTCTTCCAATTCCCCCCTTCCTGAAAATTCGGTCAGGTGTATTACCATTGCGCCTGATGGCACCAAATGGATTGGCACCGACTTTGGCCTGGCTGCATTCGATGATGTGAACTGGACGGTGTACAATACTTTTAATTCGGGTATACCCGACAATTCCATAAGAAGTATTGCATGCGACAGTGCGGGAAATGTTTGGGTTGGTACTTTTGCCAACGGCCTGGCAAAATTTGATGGCTCATCATGGGTTAATTTTAATACCGTTAATTCCGATTTACCGGATGACTATGTGCGAAGCATTGCCATTGATACCGCCGGGAATAAGTGGGTAGGCACTATTGGCGGTCTGGCATTTTTTGATGATGTTGACTGGATTGTATACGATATAACCAACGCGTCAATCGGCTCCAATAATATAAGCGCACTGGCGGTATATCCTGCCACCAATACAGTTTCCATTGGAACAATAAACGGCGGAATGACATTGGTAAATAATGGCGTTTGGGAACATTATACTATCTGGAACTCAAATTTACCCGATAACTCAATACTTGGATTCAGCAGAGATACTGCGGGCACATTATGGATGGCCACACCCGCATCGGGACTAACGGCACACCTGGGAGGGTTTGCCTTCTTAACCCTGAATACTTTTTCGTCATCAATTCAAAGCAACAGCCTTTTAGGGGTAAGTAACGATAACCTCAATGATAAGCTGTGGATTGCCAGTATTGATTCAGGCATTATCCGCAAAGAAAACATAGGCTTTACCTCTTTCAATATGTCGAACTCTCCAATGCCCGATAATTTTGTGCAATCGGTTTATGCAACCAGCGGCGGAGTAATATGGATTGGTACCCAAACCGGCGGACTGGTGCGGCTTGATGAGCTGGTTTTACTTGCGGACGAAAACCCGCAACGCGATAACCGGATAAGGGTTTACCCCAATCCGGCGTCGTTGTATGTTGGAATATCCATGACAAAGAATCCTGCCATCATTAATCTTTATAACGCATCAGGCGAACGTATACCCATACAACCTGAAACGACCGGACAAGACAGGTATCGGATGAATGTTTCCAATATTCATTCGGGAATTTATTTTATAACCGTTGTTTTTGATGACGGTGATTTTTATACCAGCAAGTTAGTAATTAAAAGATAAGATGGTCTGTTCATCGGGGCAATTATAATTTTTTCAGGTTACCCATTCCTGAAATTTCCTTTTTAATGTGCGGCTCACCTTTATATGAAACATTTCCTGTTCCTGATATTTCTACATCAAGGTCTGATTTCACATATACCGAGGCGTTACCAACGCCGGAGATTTCAATATTACATTTATCAACCATGAAATCCCCGGCTGTCAGCTTACCGGTACCCGATATTTCAATTGTTGAAGATGTTGCACTTCCTTTCAGTGTGACACTTGCTGTCCCCGAGATTTCAATATTCACGTTTTCGGCTGCAATATCGAGGTCGGCTTTTCCGGCGCCACTAAACTCCATCTCAATGGATTTTCCCTTCAGCTGACCTTTGGAAGAAACCATAACCGCGCCCGAGCAGTCGAGTTCACTTAACTGAGAAAAACTGATAACAAGCACCACTTCACCTTTACCGGTATTTTTCGCTTTTTGGAAAATTTTTAACGTAGACCCCTCAACTTTGGTAAGGGTATTCGAAACAGCTCCGGAATCGCCTTCAAGGACAACCTTGTGGTTGTTATCCTGTACAAGAATCACCTTATAAGCACCGCCAATTTCAACCTTAGTGAATGCTGCCAGGTCCCGTGTCTCAGCCGAAACAGGATTGATGAATGTAACCATCCAGAATAACATGAATGTAACCAGCCCGTAGCCGGTAAGTTGAGGGTTTTTCATAGGAATCGGTTTTAGTTATAATTTTAGGATGGATTCGAATACCGAAAAGTTACAACCGCCCGGACTAAATTAGTCACACAATAATGTAGCTTTTTAAATGTCAGTTGTTTGACATCAATATGTAATTTTGTATTTCTTATTTATGGGAAAAGGCACATATATCTTAAGGATCGTCTGTATGGCTGTCATGCTGTTGATTCATGCCGTTGTGGCATTTTCGCAGGATACGGTAAAAACGTATCATGCGGTCAGAACGGCTCAGGCCCCGGTTATTGACGGAAAGCTTGATGATGCGGCCTGGCTTGGCGCGGAAGTAATGTCGGAGTTTTTTCAATATCTTCCTTTCGAGGGAACCCGCCCACACCATCCTATGGAAGTTCGCGTAGTGTTCGATAACAGCGCGATTTATTTTGCAGCCATGATGTATGATTCAGCGCCCGACAGCATATTAAAGGAGCTTGGTGCACGTGATGCCGGCGAAATCAACGCCGATTATTTCAGAATTTGTATAGATCCGTACCTGAAGCATCAGGACGCCTACTTTTTTGGAGTATATGCCTCAGGAGTTCAGTTTGAATACAAGGTTACCGACGATACTTATGATGCGGTGTGGGAAAGCGCGGCCAGAATTACGGACAATGGCTGGATTGCTGAGATCAGAATTCCGTACAGCGCCATTCGATTTCCGAAAGTTAATGAACAAACATGGTCGTTTCAGGTAAACAGGTCGGTTCGCCGTACACGTGAATTTGTTCAATGGGCCAAAACACCAAGCAAAGCAAATAACGCTCAGTTGTACTGGGGGCTGCTTAAGGGGATTCAGAATATTTCCGTTCCGGTAAGGCTTTCCTTTACACCCTATCTTTCGGGGTATCTCGAAAGCGCCCCTGTTACAAACAGCGAGGGAAACACCAGATACACCAATTCATTTTCGTATAACGCCGGGGCGGATGTGAAATATGGTATCGATGAAAGATTTACACTTGACCTGACCCTGCTCCCCGATTTTGGCCAGGTACAAAGTGATAATAAGGTAAAAAACTTAAGCTACCGCGAGGTCACATATGATGAAAACAGGCCGTTTTTTAAAGAGAGTGTAGAGCTGTTCAATAAGAACAATTTATTCTATTCACGTCGTATCGGAAAAGTCCCTTCCGGATTTTTCTCGGTGGGAGAAGAATTGCTTCCCGGCGAGAAATTAAAGGAGAATCCGTCAAAATCGAAACTACTGAATGCTGTTAAGGTATCGGGGCGCACCGACAGCGGCCTGGGAATCGGGTTTTTTAATGCGGTAACCAACAATACCTATGCAATTGCCGAAGACTCTGTTGGCAACGAACGGCAGATATTAACGGAGCCCCTCACAAACTTCAACGCAGTTGTGTTTGAACAGGACATGAAGAACAATTCAGAAATTTATTTCATGAACACCAACGTTACCCGCGACAAAGGATATGATGATGCTAACGTAACCAGTTCAGGATTTACACTAAGCAACAAAAAGAACACTTTTTCTTTTGAGGGCTCGGGCGCAGTAAGTCAATTATTCAGCAAACTCCCCGATTCTCCTACACGCACTTTTGAGAATAAAGTGGGTTACGCCTATTACATGGTTGCCCGAAAGTTGGGCGGAACATTTAACTATGCCGCTGCACGAACGGTTTATGATAATAACTATTATACCAGCGATTTGGGATATCAAACCATAAACAGCCGGGTAGTTTATGAGGCATATGTCAACCACAATATGCCCCAGCCCTGGAAAATTTTCAGGAACTCATACAATAACGCAGGGATAAATTTTGCCAATCATTATATTACCGGAAAGCCTGTCAACAGCGAAGCGTACCTTAACTTATTTGTTACATTAATGAGTTATAACAGTTTTTTTGCCGGCGGCGGTTTTGCTCCATGGACAACCTATGATTACTTTGAACCCCGTGTTGAAGGCAGATTTCAAAAAAGCATCCGTTACTTTTATTCCTATTATGGAATCAGTACCGATTACCGGAAAAAGCTGGCGGTTGATTTAAATCTTAATACCAGCAACTTCATCGACAGGTATGTTTCGGAGGGGTACAACATAAGCTTCAGGCCACGTTACCGGGTTAATGATAAACTGACTGTGAGATTGAGTTCACAATACAATTTTGATCCCTATAACCTCGGGTTTGCCGACATTGACGATAACGATGAAGTAATTTATGGGTTGAGAAGATTAAATACCTACATCAATCAAATAACGGCTACATACATTTTCAAAAACGATATGTATGTAAGTATCAATGCGAGGCATTACTGGTCGGTGGCACGATACCGGAAATATTTAACCTTGCAACAGGATGGAGAGCTGATTGATAATTACGGGTATTCGCAAAATAATAACTTTAACTACAATGCATTTAATATCGACTTTGTGTATTCGTGGCAGTTTGCGCCAGGCAGCAATCTTTCAATCGTTTACAAGAATGCAATTGAAAATGATGAAACCGGAATAATAAATGTTCCAACATATGATTCGAACCTGAAAAAGGTTCTGAGTGATCCCCAAACCAACTCCATTTCGTTAAAAGTGCTCTATTATCTTGATTATCTTTCATTGAGAAAGAAGCAATAGGCCCGCATGGTTTTATCAGCCAATCTTTTTATATTTGTTACAGCGACCGCAACAACCTGACATCCGGAAGCTGAAATACAATTGCTGGTTTGTAGGGCGGCGGATGAGTATATGGGTTCTTTGCGTAATATTTTATCAAAGCGTAATTTTGGTTTAATTCAAAAACACAGCAGACATAATCGGTTACCAGATAAATAATTCTTTCAAACCTTAAATCTCAATCAACATGGAACAGCAATTAGAAGAAATCCGTGATCAGCAAAAAGCATCATGGGACAAATTTTCGCCAGGCTGGAAAAAATGGGACGATTTAATGATGGATTTCCTGAGGCCTATGGGCGATGAAATTATCAGGGCCATAAAGCCGGCCGGCAACGACTTAGTTCTGGACATTGCAGCTGGAACAGGCGAGCCGGGTTTAACCATTGCCACTATGTTAAGTGGCGGAAAAGTTATTATAACAGATTTATCGGACGACATGTTAACCATTGCCCGTGAGCACGCCGTTAAGCGGGGAATAAAGAACATTGAAACCGTTGCATGCGATGTATCGGAACTTCCGTTCGACGACAACACATTTGATGCCATCAGCTGCCGGTTTGGATTTATGTTTTTCCCCGATATGCAGCTTGCGGCCAATGAAATGGCCAGAGTGCTGAAACCCGGTGGCAGGGTTGCGACTTCGGTTTGGAATGTGGCCGACAAAAACTTTTGGGTAACCGTAATGGGTGGAACCATAAATAAGAATATGGAACTGCCGCCACCACCCCCCGAAGCTCCCGGAATGTTTCGTTGCGCCAAACCCGGACTGATTCAGGAGTTGTTTAAAAACGCGGGATTAAAAAGCACCTATGAACGGGAAGTTCAGGGAAAACTGAAATGCGGAACATCCAGCGTCTACTGGGATTTGATGACGGATGTTGCGGCTCCGTTTGTTTCAGCCATGAGCAATGCCGACGCGGGAATGAAAGCCAAAATTAAGGAAGAGGTATTTGCGGCAATTAATCAGAAATTTTCAGACGGAAAAGTGGATATTGACGCCAGCGCACTTGTAGTTTACGGTGAAAAACCATAACGTAATATCCTCCCCGTAAGGGGAAGCACATATACAATACCGTTAGTAATCAGGATTTCGAAACCTGCCGGAAAGTTTCTACGATAATATCTGCGTACCGGTGGCCAAAAGTAGCCAGGCACCATACCATGAGCAACCGTTTTTCATCATTCTTTAACCACTTGACCGCTTTTACAAGTTCCTTACGAAATAACACCCGGTCGAAACTTACCTTCAGTAGAATTTGCTTTGTGTACTCAAACATGGATGTGGTGTATTAAAATTACTAACTTAAATGTACTATGTTATTTATGAATTTGCAACGTTACCGGAAAGAAATATAACGAGGGGGTGTTAATAACTACGATTGCTTTGAAAATCAACGGATTACTCGCTCCACCGATATGTTTCCTGCTGTAAACCAATAAGATCTAAAGCACGGTTAATTACCGTAGCGGCGAGTTCGCTGAAATTTTGTGGTTTACTGTAAAACGACGGTGAGGCCGGGCATATTATACCTCCCGCCTCGGTTACCGTTTTCATATTGTTTATTTGAATAAGGTTCAGGGGGGTATCACGTGTAATTAATATCAGTTTGCGCCGTTCTTTCAATATAACATCGGCTGCCCGAGTGGTTAAATCGTTCGAAATACCGGTAGCTATCCGCCCCAGCGTTCCCATAGAACAGGGACAAACAATCATAGATCCATATTGAGCGCTGCCTGAGGCAAACGGTGCGTTGAAATCCTGCTTGCTGTAATATTGGAACGGGTAGTTTTTATAGCTTTCATCGCCCAGTTCAAACTTCCAAACATCGGCAGCATTATCGGACATGATCACACCAACGGCTTCAATTTGCGGCTGCAACTTAACCAGGGTATCGAAAAGAACTTTAGCATAAACAGCACCACTGGCACCGCCAACCGCAACAACTATTTTATGTTTGCCGCTACTCATCGGGCCCTTTTTTAAAGGTGTACTGTAGTGCAAAAAGTAACAGGGTACTATACTGGCCCTTATTTAAGCGGTAACCTTGTCCCGATAAATGTTCCCTTACGGGGAGAACGGAGTTCTCATACCTGAGGTTAAACGACAGGTTGTTGATAAGCATAACCTGCACGCCACCCAGAAGTCCCACTTCCGATTTTTTAAATTCGCGGGGCTGGCTTAGTTCGCCAAACTCATCTTCCTCAAGCGAACCAACGAGAGCGGCAACATAAGGACCTGCTTCAAAGGTAAACCGTTTCGAGAATTTCCACTGCAGTACCAGCGGGATTTCAAAATAATTAAGTCGAAGTAAATAAGATTTATAATCTTCCTTTTCGGGATCGGCATTTTTACGGCTGCCCTTTTGCATGTACATTATTTCGAGTGCCAGGTCGAATTTTTCGCTGAGCCCGAGGCCAACAAATCCTCCACCGGCCAATCCGGCTTTGTTAAATCCGGCCAGCTGATCGCCCGAAATCTGAGAGGCGGTAACACCGGCTTTAATGCCGGCATGAAACTGCTGTGAAAAGGCAGTTCCGATAAAACAACAGGATATAAATAATAAAGCCGTAAATGATTTCATAAATAAGATAAAATTTTACCGCGATGTAAACCGGTAATCACAAAATATAACGGCCGGGCTTAAGGTTCAATATGATGTTGCTCGACCTGGATAATTTCTTTGGTTGCATCGTTATACAAAAAAGCGATTACCGAAAACTGATTTTCATTCCAGCCGGTATCGAGAACAGCGTTGTATGTATACGTTTTAATATTTCCTTCATTGGTTTCATTTACAACATCACCGTAAGTGCCATTCATCGACCCGCGCAACACTTCACGATGTACATAATCGGGAACGTCGTTGGGGTTAACATCATAGTCTTTTTGCCAGTTTACAATGCTGTCCTCAACCATATAAACCGATAATTTATACATCCCCGTAAGGGTAGAGAAATACTCCAGCGACACATCTGCGCCAAGCTGCCGGTTAGAACTATTATAGGTGGTTTCAATAGAAATTTTTACGGGAACCTTTTCAGTTGAATTCAAAACATTGGCAACTTCTTCGCCCCACTTGGTAGAAGAAAGGATATGATTTCCGTTTACCGTTCTTCGGTTAACCATACCGTTAGGGTTGCCGGCAAGAGAGATTCCAAAGTCATCATCAATTTCAACACCAACGGGATTGCGGAAATCGTATGTATAATAAGGGGCGCCCGGGGGAAAAACCGTGGCGAATGTGCCGGCATGAATTGCCATGATGATTAACTTGTCGCCATACACCGCTTTCAAATCGTAAATGGCACGAGTGGCTCTGGGACAATTTCCGCATTTGTGACCGGTAAAATCTTCAACAAGAACTTTGCGTTCGCCAACAGGAAGCACCACATCTTTTTTGTAGGGAGCGGATACTTTATCGCATGATTGCAATATGGTGGCAGTAACCAGCAGTAATGTTATTTTAAGGAGTGATCGCATTTTCATAGTTATTTTTTGAGAAGCTATTATTCAAATATACTAAAAACTACTGGTAACGGAGAGTGAGAATCCATTGGATGCCGGTACGTTGCGGCAAACACCTCCAACACAAAGCAACCCTTCACGTTGTTTTCCATAGCCCAGGGCAATACGGTTGGCTCCTTTGGTAAATCCAAGTGCCAGATTCGGGTAATGAATACGCTCATCCGATTTGTCATTGCCATAGTTGTATTCATCGAATGCCGAAAAGAACCAGTTTGGTGAAATACTATACTCTATCAGGGCCATAGCCCAGCTTTGTTTATCCTGTTCGGTGTACAAATGCTGTAATTCAACACGAACACTATTGGTTTTGTTAATCTTATACTGTAATTCACCGATACCAATATGAGCATGAATTATTCCGTACTCATCACCCAGACCCTGAATAATTCCCTTATCATATAAGGTGTATATATAAGTAACGGTCAGCTTTAGGTCCTTATTTAGTTTTTTCTGGACCTCCAGGTTAACCTCCTCAAAGTATTTGCGGTCGCCGGGTACAAAGAAGCCGCTTTCGTAGCCAAGTTCATTGTTAAGTGAAGTAGTGTCAAGACCATTGGCTCTCGAATAATTTATTGCCAGGTAAGTACCCGTTTTCCCGCCAAGGGGGGTACCGGGCTTAATATTGTAGAAAATCTCGCCCTGGAATCCAACTTCACCATTGGGTTGCGAGGCATAGGGGTACAACGTTGCCAGGCGATAAGACTGTTGTTTGGTAAGAGCAGGCAAATAGCTAAGGTTCAAGTTGTTTCCTGTAGCGTCGCGGTCGGAGCGAAAGCTCATATTATCGATGTACTTGGCCGAAAGCGATATACCAAGCCCTTTTTTGGTATACCCTCCGTTCACATACAAAGCCTGACCCTCTTTAAAAATGCCCGAAGGATTAGAGGCGCTGGCATTTACCAGGGAGGGGTCATTATATTTATAGGCATATTCGCCATAAAATGAATAATTCCCACGGTTCAGCGCCAAACGGGTAGCAAACGCCAGTACATTTTCCGGAATATTATAAATTGGGTTTTGTGAACTCTGATATTTGCTGATCACACTTCCGCCTACAGTAATACGTGTTTTACATTCCCCCATCATTGAAATAGCTTCAGAAAGAGAAACTTCACCATCGAGGCCCCGAACAATGCCCGGGCCCTTGTCGAAAAAGGAGCGCTGTTCTCCAATAATTCCCTTCAGATAAATGCCTTTCCAGGGATTATATTTAAGCCGCAAACCGTCCATAGCGTTATCTATACCCAGGTTACGTTCCTCATAACTTCTGAAAATCAAACCACTTCCAAACTGATCGTAAAAATTTCCTAATGTAATATCGAGGTCGCCAACGGTATAGGATGCATAACGGTAAGTAATCCCGCTTCCCTTGTACCGTGAGTCGAAACCCAGCAGCGGATTCAGGTAAGATTCATACCGGAGGCCGGCGCCAAAGTTTCCGCGGGTCATGGTTAGGTTACCAAAGCCGTTCGACAATACTTTTTCGGGAACAACCGGGGCGCCAATCACCGAGTCTTCGAGATAATATTGGGCATCGAGCTGAAAGTTACCATGTATTTCGAAGGGCAGGTTTATTTGCGCTTTCGCGGATAATGCCGTAAGCTGAATGCAGCCAGCAAGTAAAATAAATCGGTATATATTCACAGGGATCGGTTTTTGGAAGGGTGAAAATACAAAAGGTTGCAAACATGTTGCAACCTTTTGAACAATCAATAAGCAGTATGACCTGTTAATTAAGAGGCTGGCCCGTTGCGGTTTTTTTCACTTTTTCGAATAGTTTATCCTCGTCGCCCGGAGCAAAGGAGGTGTGTTGGTTAATTACCTCACGGTTACCATTCAGTAAAAACGTATGAGGAACCATATTTACATTCATGGCGCGTTTAAAATCACCGTTAGGATCGAGATACGACTCAAATTCCCATCCACGGCCATTTACAAACGGGGCTACCGAAGCCATGGATCGGGCATCGTCGATAGAAACTATCACCAGTTTTACACCAGTTTCCTTTTGCCAGTCGGAATAAACTTCATGAAGGGTATTAAGTTCGTTGATACAAGGTTTGCACCAGGTGGCCCAAAAGCTGATAATCATAGGCTTTCCATCGTTGGTGAGTTTATCGGTCGACAGCACAGAGCCATCGGCTGCTTTAATTTTAACGGAGGGGATGCCGGATTTTGGAGCATCATTCTGAGCCATCAGCGAAAGCGGTAACACAAACACCGCCAGTGCTATTACAGCAAACATTTTTTTCATAGGGGTTAATGATTTACGGTTTAAAATTAGTGTATTTATTTCGAATATCTGTCCTAGGGGTTACAACAACTTTGCCATAATCAATCCTTTGCCAGTACATTTTTACGAACCCATCTTGGCAGGATGAGGGCGCCAATAAACAGGTAGGGGTAATAGCTGATGAGCCGCCACAGCAGGGCCAAGGAATCGGAGATTCCGGCAGGGGTAAACTCGCCGAGGAAGCGAGAAAAAATCACTTCAGCAATACCACTGCCTCCGGGGGTAGGACTTACCAGGAGAATGATCCACATTACCAGTTGCCGCGCATAAATAACAATGTTCTCATACATGCCATGTTGAATAAACGCCATGATGATACAGTTAATAACCATATAACGTGCGGTCCACGAAAAGATAGTTGCGCCAAATGATTTCAGCCAGTATGATACAGGCTGGTCGCGGATTTCGCCTGAAGCAACAATCATATCATTACCGGTTTGCGCGGCGCTCATTTTCCACCGGCGCAGCACCGGGAGAGAAAATAGTTTTATCAGCAACCATTTAATGGCTCTTGGATTTACAAAGAGTGCGTAAGCCACTATAAAGGTATAAGCCAGTATAATGCTATAGCCGAGCCAGAAAAAATAATAAACCGATCCGGCTTCAGTAATTTGTCCGGTGATTCCGGGGTCGAGTGAAATAAACAGATTTGCTTTACCGACAAAGAGGAACACTAACGGTACGGCGAGTACGAAAAATAATTCATCCAGAAACGAAGTGGTAAGAACCACAGCGATACTACGGCCCATGTTTACTTTTTCTTTATTGAGGATAAAAAACGCGAGTGCTGTTCCGCCAACCATGGTAGGAGTGATAGCTGAAGCAAATTCCCAGAGCATGATTACCGGAAAACTTCGCCTCCACGAAATAAGTTCGCCCGACAGCACCTTGATCCTGTACATATAAGCTAAATCACGTATAGCCATCATTACAAACGCCACACCTATCCAGAGAGTGGTGTAGCCGGTCCATGTAATACGTTCGTAAGCTTGTTTGTCGAAGTTTGAAGCAACCAGGTAAATAACTACGCCGATGCCGATAATAACCGGAAGAATGATTTTAGCCGGGCGAAATTTTCGAATAATTTCATGGCCGTCAATTTGCATTATTGTTGACGGCGTTTACATCGGTAAGGTAAAAGTTGTTGAATCCTTCGCTGATAAAAATTAATACGGAATGAGCCTGTATGAGGTCGAGCAGGGCGAGAAATGTAAAACAGGCATGTATTTTCGACTGGCAGTTTGAAAAGATATCGAGGAAAGTAACGTTTGTTTTTAGACGAACCAGTCGCTGAATATTTTCGCGTTCCTGTTCGATGGTAAACGGAAATTGAATAATAGTATGTTTCGCTTTTGTTTCATTCATTCTGAAACGATCCATTACCTTTTCGAAGGTTACCATGAGTTTGAAAAGGGTAAGGGCATTCAGTTCCGACGAGTATGTAGAGCCGTCGGCAATCATGGCTATGGTTGAGAGTTCGGAAGAGGTGTTGCCGCGTTCAATTTTCATGGCCCGGTCTTCTTCCAGTTGTTTCAGTTCACCGGCGGCTTCCTTGAATTGTTTGTATTCGAGCAGCTGGCGTACCAGATCCTGGCGGGGATCAATTTCATTACCTGCTTCATCTTTCGGAAAACGGGGTAAGAGCATTTTTGCTTTAATCCGCATAAGCGTAGAAGCTACCAGGATGAATTCACCGGCCAGTTCAATATTCATTGAATCGGCCTGACTGATATACTGGAAAAAGTCGTTGGTAATAGTTGAAATAGGGATATTATGGATATCGAGTTCGTCGCGTTCAATAAAAAACAGGAGCAAGTCGAAGGGTCCTTCAAACTGCGGTAATTTGATTTCGTACTGGTTATTGGCTGCAACGGGTTCCACGGTATTCAATAATTATGAGGAAACAAAGATACTATTAAGCCGAGAAAGTGTTGGGGGCAGCAATGTTTATCTTTGTGGCAGTACCACATGCCACCTGGCAGTCGCAAAACCTTAATAATCAACATGAAAAAGATATACCACCTGGCCAATTGCACAACCTGTCAGCGTATAATAAAAGAAATAAAGCCTGGTAAAGCCTACCGGTTGCAGGATATAAAAACCGAACCCATTACGGCAGAACAGCTGGATGAAATGGCAAAAATGGCCGGAAATTACGAGGCGTTATTCAGCCGGATAGCATTGAAATACCGGGCTATGGGCTTAAACGAAAAGGTATTGAATGAAAAGGATTACCGGAAATATATATTGCAGGAATATACTTTTTTAAAAAGGCCGGTGATTATTTCGGGCGGGGAAATATTTATTGGGAATTCAAAAAAGACTGTAGCGGCGGCGGCTCAGGCACTCAAAAAATAAATCAGGCTACAATTTGATACAGCGTATTGTTTTACGTTTATGATTAAACGTATACACAGCGATATACATTCCACCGGGCAGTATAGATAAATTTATAACCGTGTTGTGTGAATCAATATTCGCTTCAAATGTTTTAACTAAATCGCCGCGGCTACTAATTACATATAAAAAATTCCAAAGGCCGGATACATGAAGTTCCGAATTTATTATATCATAGCTTATTGGCTCTTGTATCGATTGATTCGATAATCCTGTTGCGCAATTTGCAATCAGTGCGAATTCAGGAGGGTTAGTTACCGCGGGTGTTTGTGTCCCGGAGCCCATATACACGGTATAACAACCGGCGTCAATGGTATCACAGGTATTTGCTGTTGAAGCAATGTCATATGCTACCCAAAAGTAATGTTGACCGGGTCCTAATAACATCACACCTCCAGTATACAGCTGTGATGTAGAATATGTCAAACTGCCGCCGGTATAATAAATGTTTGTGGCGGTAATTACTGCGGATGGATTAGTTGTGATTCCGGTTGAAATAAACAAGGCATTTAAGTTTTCACTTAATGCTCCGATCACTACTTCAATTCGGATTACCGGGTTATCGGATGTGCCCGGTAAAATTTGCTGCGCTGCAACATGATCAACATTGCTGCTGATGTATTGAGCCCGCATGGGAATGGAAGCCAGAATACAAATGAATCCGGTGATTAATAACTTAACTTTCATGCAATGAAATTACAAAACAAACCGGAGATTACAAAATAAAAAAATGAAAAAGCCTC
>CAZPKJ010000003.1:0-44397 GCA_964587075.1 uncultured Flavobacteriaceae bacterium
GAGCGAACAGGATGCACGCATGTGCTTCGAACGGCATGCAACGTCTAAAATTCTTGCCGCCGAAGATTTATTCGCCATTAAAACCATGGGGTTCCGGGGCGAGGCTATGGCTTCCATTGCTGCTATTGCCCAGGTAGAACTGAAATCCAGGACTTCCGACGCCCCTACCGGTACCCTGGTAAACATATCTGGCGGAACTGTCGAAAAACATGAACCTTGCGCTTGTCAGCCGGGCACCACGGTAATGGTGAAAAACTTATTTTATAATGTTCCCGCCCGACGGAATTTTCTTAAATCAAATGCTGCCGAAACACGACACCTGGTAGAGGAATTTCAGCGCATAGCACTGGCACATCCCGACAAGGGCTTCACCTTGAACCATGACGGTTTTGAAGTATTTCGTCTGCATCCGGGAAACCTGAAACAACGTATTGCGGGTATTTACGGAAATAGTTATAACGAACGGATTGTTCCGGTTTTTGAAGACACCACTATTCTTTCATTACGCGGATTTGTACTAAAACCGGAGTTTGCAAAAAAAACCCGTGGCGAACAGTATTTTTTTGTAAACCGCCGCTTTATCAAAAACGGATATCTGCACCATGCCGTAACCGATGCATTCGAAAACCTTTTACCCCATAACAGTTTTGCCTCCTACTTTCTGTTCATTGATATTGACCCGGCAAAAATTGATATTAATATTCATCCTACAAAAACTGAAATAAAGTTTGAAGATGAGAAATCGGTTTATGCTATTCTCAGAGCAGCTGTAAAAAGATCGCTGGGAAAATTCAGCGTAACCCCATCACTCGATTTTGAACAGGAAAATTCCTTTAATATTCCTGTAGGGATGTATAATACAACACCAAAACAACCTGTTCTCAATATAAATCCGGCTTTCAACCCGTTTAAGGAACAACATCCGGTTCAACCGGCCCGCTCGTGGGAAAAATTATATGAAGCGGCGTTAAAACGCGATGACTCTGATAGTATACAAACAATAATTGAAAACAGTGTTCATGATGAATCTCTTTTGGTGTTACAACAACTGAACCGGAAATATATCCTTTGTTCGCGCGACGGACAAATTCTGGTTATTGACCAGCAGGCTGCACATGAGCGGATCCTTTACGAACGTCATGAGGCCATGATTAACCAGTCGCCGGGCTCTAGCCAGCAGGATTTGTTTCCAAAGACTATAGAGTTTTCGCACGACGACTTTGTGCTGTTAAAGGAAATCGGCGATGATATCAGAAAAATGGGGTTTGATATTCGTGAATTCGGATTAAATACTTTTGTTTTGAATGGTATTCCTGCAGGAATCAAATCCGGTAACGAAAAGCAACTCATCGAAAATATACTCGAATCATACAAAAACTTTAATACCAGCTACAAAAACCTGAACCGTGAAAACTTACTGAAAAGTGTTGCGTTTAACCTTTCGGTGAAACCAGGTGATGAACTTGATGAGCGTGAAATGGAAAAAATTGCCACCGACCTGTTCAGGTGCGTACAACCTAACTATACGCCGGGGGGCAAGCCAACTTTCGTGATTATAAACGTTAATGACCTCGATAGGAAATTTCAGCAACGACCAAACTAAAACCCGATAACTTTTATGTCGTACCAGCAGTTCAGGCCCACTTCCTTCAACATATTGCCTGTTGTTGTTAAAAACCTGCTTATCATAAACACCATCATGTGGCTTGCCGAAACGGTTTTCGAAAAGCAGCTCGGCTTCAGCATGAATCAAATGTTCGGGCTTTATTTTCCGGCCAGTACTCTTTTTGTTCCCTACCAGTATGTTACCCACCTGTTCATGCATGGAAATTTCATACATCTGTTGAGTAACATGTTTGCCCTTTGGATGTTTGGAACGGTGCTTGAAAATTTCTGGGGGCCTAAACGGTTTCTGGTTTATTATTTCATTACCGGGCTTGGAGCTGCATTCATACATACGTTAAGTACCGGCTATGAAATCGGGATGCTCAGCAATACCATTTCCGAATATGCCCAGGCTCCCGATTTCCAGGCATTCCTCAGCCTGATGCAGAATAATGTGATGTATATTTCACGCGACACCCTCGACCAGGTAAACGTGTTTATAAACAAATGGGAACTGATGCCGTCCGATGCTGTACTGGCACAACAATCGGTTGCATTTGCCAGAGAGCTGGTTGAATTTAAAATGAATATACCCACGGTAGGTGCATCGGGAGCAGTATTCGGGGTGTTGCTCGCATTCGGAATGCTCTTCCCGAATCATGTTATTTATCTCTACTTCGCTATTCCGATAAAAGCGAAGTACTTTGTAATTTTATACGGGTTGTTTGAACTTTATTCAGGGTTTTCAAATAATCCCGGCGATAATGTGGCACATTTCGCTCACCTTGGCGGGATGCTGTTTGGTTTTATTCTGATAAAATTCTGGAACAAAAGAGACCGTAACCGATTTTACTGAGATGAAATTTATTGATGAATTAAAACTCAATTTTATTGGCGCCACGGGACTGTTCAGGGTGATGATGGTTAATATTTTTGTGTTTATTGGGATTTCGCTGTTTAAACTTATTTTGTTCCTGGCAGGTTATTCCGATATATGGGTACTGAAATTAATTGATTTCATCTCGCTAAAATCCTACATTCCCGCAATTGCCCTTCAACCCTGGTCGGTAATTTCGTATATGTTCGTGCATGAGGCTTTCTTTCACTTTTTATTTAACATGATTATTTTATTCTGGACAGGCAAACTGTTTTGTGATTTTTTTACTTCAAAAAAACTGGTGGCAGTATATATTTTAGGTGGAATTTCAGGCGGTGTATTTTATGTTACCGGATATAACCTGTTTCCAACTTTTGCCGATGTGTTATTGCATTCAAGGCTCATTGGTGCTTCGGCGGGAGCCATTGCCATACTTACGGCCATTGCTACATGGATGCCGAACTATACAGTGCATTTATTTTTATTCGGCGCCATCCGGCTGAAGTGGATTGCCATTATCATGGTATTGCTGTACCTGATTAGTATTCCCAATGGTAACGCTGGTGGCCATTTTTCACATATCGGTGGTGCTGTTTTCGGATTTGCGTATGCCATGGGACGTAAAAATGGAATTGATACAGGCAAGTGGCTCGAACAACTCCTCGATAAAATCGTACACCTTTTTAGTTTCAGCAAAAAACTGAAAATGGTTCACAGTACAACGGGCCGGGGTACACCCGGGAAAAAGAAAGCGGCATCGAACCAGGAACAAATTGATGTAATCCTCGATAAAATCAGCCGGTCGGGTTACAACAGCCTTACCAGTGAGGAAAAACAAATTTTATTCAATGCCAGTAAAAACACCGACTCATAATCCGGAATCATTTTGATGTTCCGCCGTTAACATACCAGGTCAATGAAGAGTGATCTTATCAGGAAACTTTTTTGGATATCGGCACTGTTTGTAGCTGTTATAACTGTTATTTCAGCCTGGGAAGGGGTACTTGACCCGGATAAATGGTGGTTCTTTTCAATCACCGGCCTGGTTTTCCCAATGTTTTTTATCCTCAATCTGGTTATGATGCTGACAGGATTCCTCATAAACAAACGGCTGGCTATTGTCCCCCTGGCAGCGTTCTTACTTACAGTAGTAAAATCGACTGCTTTTTTCCAGCTTAATACCAGCACTAAAAAACCCGACTATATTGAAGGTCAGTCAGTTGAAATCAAGTTCCTGAGTTTCAACGTAAGACTTTTCGATTTGTACAACTGGTCGCATAATTACGAAACCCGTGAAAAAATATTCAATTTTTTAAGTCAGACTGATGCCGGTATTGTCTGTTTTCAGGAGTTCTATTCCTCCGACCGCGACAACATGAACAATGAGGAGGCGCTGAAGGGTATTCTGAATATGAAGTACCGGCATATTGAGTACCCTGTTAATAAGTATACAACCGATCATTACGGTATCGCTACCTATACCAGCTTCCCGATTGTTAACCGGGGGGTTTTGTATCTCGATAAATACTCAACTAATATTTGTATTTATTCCGACTTAAAGGTCGATAACGACACCATCCGGATTTATAACTGTCATCTTCAGTCGGTCCGATTTGGTACCGAGGATTATAAATTCCTTGAAGAAATTGGAAAAAGTGGTCAGGATACTGAGACTATCCGACGCACCAGGACCATTTTAGGCAGGTTAAAACGGGCTTTTATTAAACGTGCAGGGCAGGCCGAACAGATTGCCCTTCATATTGCTCAGTCGCCTCATCCGGTAATTATTTGTGGTGATTTTAATGATACCGCACTCTCCTACTGCTATAAAACCATTTCGAAAAACCTGCTCGACGCATTTATTGAATCGGGCAATGGCCTGGGCAGGACTTATGCCGGACCCATACCCGGACTCAGGATTGATTATATCCTATACAGCGATAAATTAACCTCTTATGGATATAAAACTCACCGGGTCAAACTCAGCGACCACTACCCGATTGAGGCAACATTTGTGATAAATCCCTAAAAAAATAATTTAGTTGAAATAAAAATTTATAAATTTGCAACACAAGGGTTTAAGCGGATGCTCCTGATAAAATCAGACTGACTCTCTGAATTTCTCCCTTTAGTTTCACCATTTGTCTAATGTTACAGCACATATAGCTATTCAGTATCACCTCAGGCACTTTTTAATTATTGCAAGTGCCAATTGATTATTATTACTTTGTACCGGGAAAATTTCACTATTACTAACTAACCAACTTATCAATTTTTTAAGCCATGAGAATCAAGATTTCTTTTCTTAGAGAACACGCATCCGCCAACTCTATTCCACTTCATCACCAAAAACTTCTCGCCGACAGCCTGGGTGAGTACATCGACGAAATAACATCTGACCGTACCATGTTTAATTTTTCATCTCTGAAAGGAACATCAAAAATTACTAATGGGTTCATGCGGTTCCTTTCGTCTAAGATCACACTGGTGGTGTCGAGCCGTAACCAGGAGTTTGCCGAAGAACTGGTAAAAAAAGTATTTGATAAGCCATTCCTGGCTGTTGGAAAAATGAATCTGATTCCAAAAACATATGAGGTTATCCCCGATCCCTCTTTTCAAACCAAAATGCGATACCTGTGTATTTCACCTCTTATCATGGTCAATCCCGATAAGGAACCCGATCGTGCACAGGAGATGATTGACCCTACTTCGCAGCAATTCTCCGATATCCTTTACAACATCACGTTAGACCGGATGGAGCGGGCCGGATATTCGGAATCGCAGCTGAATGAATTTGCCGAATTCGAAGCCATGCCCGATATGGAGTACATTAATAAAATAAATGAATCCGGTAAAAAATATGCCCGGTTTTATAAATCGGCCGAAGGTAACACCATGCTTGGCTTTTTACTTCCTCTTACGCTTCATGCCCACCCCGAAGTTCATAAATTTATCTGGGAAGTTGGCATAGGTGTACTTACAGAGGAAGGCTACGGAATGATAGACCTTGTAAAGTCTTAATTTACGAATCATCAGCACTAAAATCATGTAAAACAGGACTATCGGTCCTGTTTTTTTGTTTATGTTTACCCGCATGAAACGGATCGTTTTGATTGCTGTAGCCTTAACAGCATTGGCTGCTGCTTCTTACTTTTTAGGTCGGGATTATTTTCTTAAAAAAATTATTTCCAAAGCGGAAAGAAAGCTGGCTCTTCGTGGCATCAGGTTAGCCACCGATAAAGCATCCTTTACAGGATTGAATACCATTCATATTTCAGGTGTTTCCTTAATTCCAGAAACGGGCGACACCATCATGCAATGCAGCAGCATACGTATGGACCTTGTGCCCTGGAGATGGGTTACCACCGGACTGCCGGTGAATCATTTAAAAATAGATACCGGTTACCTCCAGCTGATTCAATATTCCGACAGCACATCAAATTTTGCAAATCTTTTTTCATCCCGAACCAAAACACCGGAAACCACAGAAACTGAAAGTGGGGCATATAATTTCCTGCATCTGTTTGAAACGCTGCGCAAGCAACTTACTATTCTTACTTCATTTAATATTGAAATAGTTGATTTTAACCTGCGTTTCAATTCTCCCCGTTATAGCGAATCGCTTTTTTTGCATGAGTTTAATCTTTTTCAGAACCATTACGAATTGCGGGCTTCAGAGCACCTGAATTCACATGTTACTACTTTCAGGCTGAACGGGGATGCCGATCCTGCCGGAGGTAAGATCAGTTTCTGGAGCCATAAAGACTCACCCGGTTATATTTATTTCCCTTTTGCCAAAAAGTTTGATGAACTTAAGGTATTTACCGAAGCCGTTGGCGGTGAAATAACCATACATGGAGACCGGGATGAAAAAATTTACATTAACATCCAGGCTGCCACCATCCATCCCGGTATCAATCACTGGCGCATTGGCCCCGATGATGTTACCCTCGACAGCCTGTCTGTGCACATTGCCACTGAAATTACCCGGGATGCCATTCGCACAACCGATACCTGTTTTATAAAGCTGAACCAGATTCCCGTTTGGTTTACCACTGAACTTGAAAAAAGCGCCAATTCCCGCTTCAGGTTGACAGCCCGGATAAATCAGATGGATGCCCGGGCCTTTTTTAATTCCCTCCCCGATGGATTATTTAATTCACTGACCGGACTTGAATCATCCGGAAAGCTTAGTTACCATTTGAATTTCGAGGTCGATATGAACGAACCCGATAGTCTCATTTTTGAATCGGAACTAAAAGGGCAGGATTTTAAAATAGAAAAATTTGGTAAAGAAAACTTAACCATGATTAACGGTGAATTTATCCACGATGCACTTGATGGTGATAAAGTGGTAAGATCCATTGCAGTCGGGCCGTCAAATCCCTATTTCTGCCGCCTCGAAAACATATCACCGCTTCTTGTAAATTCGGTTCTCATTGCTGAAGATGGTTCATTTTATTCACATCGTGGCTTCAGCCTGAATGCTTTCCGGAAATCGATGGCAACAAATATTAAGGAGCGCCGGTTCGCACGGGGAGGCAGCACCATTTCCATGCAACTGGTAAAAAATGTATTTCTTAACCGGGGTAAAAATATTTCACGCAAAATTGAAGAGGCGCTTATAGTCTGGCTCATTGAAAATGAACGATTGGTTTCGAAACAGCGGATGCTTGAGGTATATTTAAATATTATTGAGTGGGGCCCCGGAATATATGGAATTGGTGAGGCATCGGAATATTATTTCAGCAAACACCCTTCACAACTAAATATGGATGAATCCATTTTTCTTTCAGCAATTATTCCCCGTCCAAAATATTTCAGGTATCATTTCGATAAGGAAGGAAAACTGAAACCTTATCTTGAAAATTATTTCAGGCTCGTTTCGGGCCGGTTGGTTTCGAAATCGGTTATTGATGAATCACAGCTTCATGAATTAAAATTCGAAGTTTCTTTAAGCGGCCGGGCCCGTGAACTGGTGGTGCCTTCCGATACATTACTGCCCGACTCGCTGCCAGTTGAAGAACCCTTATTATTCTTTGAATAGTAAAATAACACCCTGTATATGTCAACCCACCCCGAAAAGAACAGTGCCAATACAAACATGTTTAACTGGCTGGTTATTATTGCAGCGCTGGGTTACTTCGTGGATATTTATGACCTGGTTCTTTTTAATGTCATTAAACGTGAAAGCCTCGAATATATTCAGCTACATACAGGTGCTCAGTTCAACATAAAGGATATGGGAATATTTTTGTTTAACTGCCAGATGGGCGGCATGCTGATTGGCGGGATCCTGTGGGGAATATGGGGGGATAAAAAAGGAAGGATATCGGTTCTGTTTGGGAGTATAATTCTTTATTCAATCGCCAACATATTAAATGCATTTACTTTAGATATCACTTCCTATGCGATAATAAGGGTTTTGGCGGGAATTGGACTTGCAGGAGAACTGGGTGCGGGGATCACACTGGTTTCGGAGACCATGCACAAGGAAAAACGGGGGTATGGAACCATGGTTATTGTAACATTCGGGGCACTTGGCGCCGTGCTGGCAGCACTTGTGGGATCCGAGGGCCATTATGTTGCCTTTGCGATTGAAAACCTGACAGGTTATAAATTACAAAACTGGCAGGTTGTTTACCTTATTGGCGGAACGTTAGGACTGTTGTTGCTGATATTGAGGGTTGGCGCCTTTGAATCGGGAATGTTTAAAGATATGATGAAAACAGAAGTTAAAAAAGGTGACTTTTTTGCTTTGTTTAAAACCCGTGACAACGCATTACGTTATGTAAGCTGTATTTTGATCGGCTTGCCAATCTGGTTTATGATAGGAGTTCCCGTAGCGTTATCGCAGGATATATTTGCTGCCGAACTTGGCATTTCGGGAATAGTAAATGGCAAAGCGGTAATGTATGCCTACTTAGGATTATCGGCAGGCGACCTGTTATCGGGGTTATTGAGCCAGTGGATGCGCAGCCGCCGTAAAGTGGTATTCATCTACCTTACCTTTTCGCTGATGCTGATTGTTTATTACGTGTCCGGGGCAAAAAATATCAGTGCCGATGGATATTACCTTTTATGTTTTCTGTTAGGAATTGCGTCGGGATACTGGGCCATTTTTGTAACAATTGCCAGTGAACAGTTCGGAACAAATATCAGGAGCACGGTTACCAATACCGTTCCCAATTTTGTGCGGGGAGCTGTACTGCCCATTACAACCGGGTTTACATTTGTTGCAGGAATTACCACAAGCTTAACCAGTGTGTTAATTATTGGCTTTGTTTGTATTGCACTTGCGTGGATAGCTACCTTGTATATTAAAGAATCATTTGCCAAAGACCTTAATTATTTCGAAACTTTATAAGTATGAAAAAACAAACATCCCTGGTTGTTGGTGCCAGCAGTAACCCTGCGCGATATGCGTACAAAGCAGTTCTCAGACTGCGCGAAAACCAATATCAGGTGGAAGCTCTTGGACTTAAAGAGGGCGTAATAGGTGATGTTTCCATCCGTACGGGGCGCCCGCATTTTGACGATATCCATACCATTACGCTTTATGTTCGTCCCGAAATACAGAAAACCATGTACGATTATTTGCTTTCTCTGAACCCTGCCAGGATCATCTTTAATCCGGGGACCGAAAATAATGAGTTCAGCTCCATGGCTGAATCGAAAGGCATTGAAACCCTCGAAGCCTGTACCCTGGTTTTACTTTCGGTAAAGCAGTATTAATTCTATACCGCTCGTTTAACTGGAAATGTAATAATTACAGTAGATCCCTTCATTGGTTTTGAAACCATTTGCAGTCCAAGTTTATGAAAATCGGCAATAGTTTTTACAATGGGTAAGCCAAGTCCGTAACCCTGTTCGTCGTTAGCATTGAACCGTTTGAACCGGTCGAAAATATTTTCAAGCTGTGATTCCTCAATTCCGATTCCTGTATCTTCAATTTCGATAATATAATCGTCGACACCTTCCATACCCCGGATGAACAGGTTACCGCCAATATTATTATACCGGATAGCGTTATTGATCAGGTTAAAAAGCATGGTAAATAAAAGCGACCGGTTGCAAGGTCCGAACATCTTTACAGGCTCAAAACTTTTTATTATACTTATTTTTTTCTCCTCCGTTAATTCATGTAACTCCTCCAGCACTTCGTCAACCAGTTCGGGAATGTGAACCTGGTCCTGTTTGAGATACTGGTCGTTCTCTATTTTAGAAATCATCAATAAAGCTTTGATAATTTTACTCAACCGCTTCAGCGTTTTGAGCGAATCAATAACTTTATTCTCGAATTCAACCGGCACAATGTTGCCAATGATCATATTTTCAAGGCGGCTTTGCAGGATCGAAATGGGAGTAAGCAGTTCATGGGCTACATTTGCGATAAACTCCTTTTCAATCAGAAAAGCGTCTTTTGTTTTACGCATAAGTTCATTGATACTCCGGTCGAGATAATTGAATTCCCAGGTACTAGTTTTAACAGGCTCAAAATTATAGTTGGCGGGATTTCGGGGCAGCTGTAGTTTTTGCTTAACAATTTTATTAAAGGGTTTAAGCATAAGCCTGGCAAATCCAATATCAATAAATACCGAAACAACAATAAATAAAATCATCAGAGTTAAACTGAACTGAACAATTATCTTATTCAACTGCTCAATAGTACTCAGGCCTTCGCCAATGCTCAATTGATAAATCTGGTTATCATAAACAAAAGCCTGCCTGATTATGCGGTGGTTTAAGCGATCGCCCCCAACATCCCACTCTTCATTTGAAATAAACGATTCAGGCGGATGCTGATCGTTACGAAGGGGAATAATGGAAACGAATTCTTCTTTGAGGATGTTATAGCTCTCAAAGCTGCAGTCCTGCTCCATGATAATTTCATTGATACCTCCCTTGCTGATAATTTTCAGTACACGGTCGGTACGGGCAATCAGTCGTTTGTCGATGTGGTCATACACAACCTGTTCAACAATAAGAGGCATCAGAAACCCGAAAGCGGCAATGATAATTCCTTTCGAAAGCGCGTTGTATATAGCTAATTTTACCTGAAGTTTCATGTTACTGGTTGTACCGGTATCCTATCCCTCTTACAGTTTCTAGCCAATCGGTAGGTGCATGGGCGCCTAATTTTTTACGAAGATTCTTAATGTGAACATCAATGTAGTTGGAGTCGTAATCATCTTCCATAACGTCGCCCCATATATGCTCGGTGAGCTGCATTCGGGTAAGAACCCTGTTTTTATGGAGTGCCAGATAATGGAGCAAATCAAACTCCTTTTTTGTCAGATTCACCGGATCATCATTATGATGTACGGTACGGTTATTAATATCAATAATGAATTCCCCAACCTGCATGGTATTTGAAGTGAGTCCGTGGCGCCTGCGGGTGATTGCCTGCATCCGGGCGTGCAGCTCCATCAGTGAAAATGGTTTGGCCAGGTAGTCGTCGGCACCTAGGTCGAGCCCTTTAATTTTGTCGTCGGTTTCACTGCGGGCGGTAAGAATGATAAAAGCAGGGTCGCGGTTAGCTTCCTTTGCCTCCTTAAGCAAATCGAATCCGCTGTAATCGGGCAACCCCAAATCGAGCAGCACAAAATCATAGTTGTTTACAAAAATTTTTTCCGATGCCGACGCTCCGTTGAATGCTACATCACAATTATATCCCTGTTTGGTCAGAAATAGTTCAATTTCGTGCGACAGGCTTTTTTCATCTTCTACAATCAATACGTTCATATCTGAATATTAAATTAATGATCCTGCTGACCAGGCTGGTCGGTTCTGAAATCATTCAGCTCAGCCCGGGGCCGAAAATCAGACTTTTTGTTCCGACAAAACATTCCCGATAGCATTCAAAATAATCCCGCAGCCCATGAAGATTTGATGATCTTCAATTATTAAGGGTGGTGCAATCCGCATTTTATGTGGTGCAAACAGGAACCAATCGGTAAATACCCCCTGGTTTATACATTCGGCAATAATTGCTTTGTTTATCTGCTCATTTTCAAATTCAACAGCCAGGTGCAATCCCTTTCCTGAAACAGCTTTTATAGCAGGGTGAACCAGTTTCTCCCTGAAAAGTTTACCTTTTCTGGTCACTTCATCTCCCGAAAGGGTATCCAGCACCCGCAAAGCCGCTAATCCCGCCGCAGCGGAAACCGGATGACCGCCAAACGTGGTGATATGGCCCAAAACGGGATTATCGATAAGTGATTTCATGATGTGACCCGGCGAGATAAAAGCACCCAACGGCATGCCGCCACCCAAACTTTTAGCCAGAACAAGAATATCGGGTTTGATTTCGTGATACATGAATGCCATAAAGCGGCCTGTTCGTCCCAATCCGGTTTGAATTTCATCCATTACCAACAGGGTGCCTGTCGAATGACATCGGGCAGCCAGGGCTTCCAAATAGCCCTCTGAGGGGATCACCGCCCCTGCTTCTCCCTGAACAGGCTCAACTATTACACAGGCTGTCGACCGTGTAATTTGGCTGATATCATCCAAAGAATTGTAATTAAGGTGTCGTATCCCCGGCAACAAGGGCCTGAACGCATTTCGGAAATACTCGGAACCAATGATGCTGAGGGCACCCTGGGTACTGCCATGATAAGCGTTATTGAAAGCAATAATCTCATGTCGTCCCGTATATCGCTTGGCTAATTTCATAGCCCCTTCTATGGCTTCAGAGCCTGAATTAACGAAGTAACAGTTATTGAGATGTGCCGGAAGGCGTGATAACAGTTCTTTGGCAAATTCAACCTGCGGTGATTGAACCAGCTCTCCGTACACCATCAGGTGAAGGTATTTTTCACTCTGCAATTTGATAGCGCTGATAACTTCGGGATGGCAATGGCCAACATTACTGACAGCAATACCCGAAATCAGATCAAGCCACTGTTTTCCACCGGGACCATACATAAAAACACCCTCTGCACTTTCTACTTCAAGTAATAAGGGTGAATCGCTGGTTTGAGCCAGATAGTTTAAGAAAACTTCCCGTTGTGAAACACTCATATTGTATTACCGGATTCAGGTGGCATATGAAAAGGAATCACCCGAAGATAGTATAAAATAAAAAAACGGGGGCTGTCCCCCGTTCACAAAACTAATCCGGTGATTTACTTATTTCCGGCCGGGCCGGCTGCCATTCATATTACCCTGACGCTTTTCCCTGGCCATGTTCAGCAGTTCGCGCTTGAATTCATCTTCTAACCGATGCAGCCGCGCAAGTTTTTTCATGGGTAATGTTTGTTTGAGCTGCGCCTGATACTTTTTCATCACATCTACTTCTGCCTGCCTGAAAGTCACTTCACTATCGAATAGTTTTTCATATTCCTTATCCGAAAGCGTACCGGTGTCGTCGCGCAAAGCTTTCGTTTCTTCCCTTCTGTTTTCGCGGATTTTATGTAACTCATCCTGGAACTGATTGTATACCGGCCAGAAAGTAGTGGCTTCATCAGAGGTTAAGTCGAGTTTACGGGTAAAGAATGCTACTTTGAGCGATTCCACCTTTTCTCTCATTTCGGGAGTCATGCGTGCGGGTGGTCCCTGGTGTGGTTGTGCCTGGGTCGCAATGGTCCATATGCAGAACAGGGCTACGATACTTGTGGTTATCTTTTTCATAATTCATTAATTATTAGTGATATATCTGTGTCATTTTCAATCAAATAATTATTGATTGATTGATCATTATCCGGAATGGCGTTACCACTCGAATCGATTTGTGTGGTCTGAAAATAGTGTTCGATAAGGAGGCGGTTTTCGAAATCGTATACAAGGCCCGAATTAAGCAATTCATCGTACGAAAATGCCTGTTGCTGCATTCGGCTTCCACTGTTATCGCTGAAAAAATACCAGCCTGAAATCAGTAACACAACCGACATTACAGCAGCAATTGAAATCTTTGCGAAACCACTTATCCCAAATACCGATGACGGCTGCCGGTTTTGCTCAAGCCTGTTTATAATTTGCAGGGGAAGGTTATCAAAATAAGCGGGAGGTGTTTGAAAAACCTCATTTTTGGGAATATTCTTTTCCCAACCGGTATTTTCAGGATTTGCACCCGGACCCTCAGTATTGGAGTTTTTGTGTTTCATGTTATTCAGATGCTAAAAAGTATCAATGGTTTAATATGTAGTTCCGGCTTGGGCGAAGCTTGTTTATTATTCGGCTCCGGTTACAGCCTTTTTAATTTTTAATACCGCATGGTGATATGAGGCTTTTAATGCCCCTACCGATGTTCCAAGTATTTCCGACATGTCCGCATATTGAAAACAATCCTTTGCTTTTCGGGTAACCCGAGTATGGCTTGCTGTAATTTTAACTGCAATGCATCGGCGCTGAACAACGGGTCATTGGAAAGTTGCTGCGACAATTTATGTTCTACATCGGTTAACGGGATAAAAAATTTAGTTCTTTTTCTCTTCAAGAACGTAAGCGATTCGTTTGTAGCAATACGGTAAATCCAGGTGAAAAATTTAGAATCTTCCCTAAAACCGGAAAGTCCTGACCAGGCTTTGATAAATGTGTTTTGAACTACATCATTGGCATCGTCATGATCAATTACCATGCGCCTGACGTGAAAGTAAACTTTCTTCTGGTATTTTTTTACAAGGAGGTTAAAGGCGTAATTCGGATTTTCACCCGACTGAAACAACTCAATCAGCTCATGGTCGGAGTAAGCGGTGTCATTCTCCATTTCACTTGCGGGAACGAGCCGTGGCGGGTCTGCTTCACTATGAGGCGTTTTTTCTTTCAATGACGGCTTTTGCTTTGCTGACAATATCGGGGGCATCCAGTCCGTATTTTACAAGTAGTTTCTCGGGTGTTCCGCTTTCGCCGAAGGAATCATTCACCGCTACCATTTCCTGGTGCGACGGAAGGTGCATGGCCAATACCTGAGCTACGGCATCACCCAGTCCCCCATTCCGCTGGTGTTCTTCGGCCGTTACAACACAATTTGTTTTACGCACCGACTCTATGACAGCCCGTTCATCCAAAGGTTTAATAGTATGCATGTTTATCACTTCGGCACTTATTCCCATGGTTTCGAGCATTTCTGACGCCTGAATGGCTTTCCATACCAGGTGCCCGGCAGCAATAATAGTTACATCGGTTCCCGGTATCAGGAGTTGGGCCTTGCCTATCTGAAAAGGTTCTGCAGGATCGGTAAACACCGGCCACGACGGACGGCCAAAACGAAGATAAACGGGCCCCTGGTGCTGCGCAATGGCCAGTGTGGCAAGCCTGGTCTGGTTATAGTCGGCAGGACAAATAACCGTCATACCCGGCAGCATCCGCATCATTCCTATATCTTCAAGGATCTGATGTGTTGCTCCATCTTCTCCAAGTGTGAGGCCTGCGTGTGATGCGCAAATTTTTACATTCTTCCCTGAATAAGCTATGGACTGACGAATCTGATCATAAACGCGGCCAGTTGAAAAATTGGCGAATGTTCCTGTAAATGGAATTTTTCCGCCTATAGTTAAACCGGCGGCAATACCCATCATGTTAGCTTCGGCAATACCTACCTGAAAAAACCGGTTTGGAAACTCTTTTTGAAATGCATCCATCTTGAGTGAACCCGTAAGATCGGCACATAAAGCCACCACATCAGGATTTGTTCGTCCAAGTTCGAGCAGGCCGGCACCAAAGCCCGAACGGGTATCTTTTTTTTCGGTGAAGGTAAATTTCTTCATAATTGCAGAGGGAGATGTTAACATGGGTGGTTATTGATAATTTTATTTTATGACAGGACCTTAATAATGCTTTACTTCATGAACCATAAATATACAACATACTATTATTGGTTCTTATTATTTCTGACTGAATTGAGGAAGTTTATAATCTCACTGAATTAATTTTAAATCTTTTTCCTTCAACTTTTAAATGGTTTAGTGTAACGTAACATTTTGTGAAACCCCTGAAGTAATTCGAAACGATTTTTCGATAGTATATTTTGCTTCACGCGCATTTTTGGCCCGGTATACAACACGGTATTTACCGGGCATAAGAATAATGCTTTCTTTACTTTTATCCGAATCGAGGTTGTAAATGTGTTTCAGGTTATTCCCATCTTCTACGTAAATACTGCCATAGCCAGGTCCGTTGGAAACAATATTGGCAATACCCGGATTGGGTATTTGTACCGTAGTGGTTTTACTTTGTGAAATATCGACATCCGAAATATACATCCGCGGAAGCGAAAGAATTTCGAGATCATATTTTCCAATCAGGTATCTGGAGGAAGTGTTGAAATCCTGTACAACCAGGGTATTCAAATCGCCTTTACGTCTCACAATGCACTTGAGGTTCCTGTATTCGCTGAGACCATCGAATTTTAGGTAGAGATCGCCCTGACCGGCATCAATACCTGCTATAGTATGTTTACCAGCCGTGAGTGTAACAGAGTCGATAAAAACCGGGGGTACCGTGTGAGCAACAATCCGGTACCTGCTTAACGGATCAATTACCAGCGTATCGGGAAAACCTTTAGGGTTCATGGTATGAACAAAATTATATCTGACTGCACCACTAAAGCTGTCATAAAAAGTCATGTTCACATTGGTTTCGGTGGGTCGACCCTTGTCGTCGAGAAGATTTACCTGTAAGGTTGTATTGTTAAGTGCCTGCGAAATTACCACGTTCATGATAGTAATAAATGAGTTTTCGGTGGCGGCATCATAAAATGTTCCTACGCATTCAAATTGTTTTTGCAGTTCACCCGACAGGTTAAGACCAATTACAAAAGGTTTCAGAAATATTCCTTTCTTTTGAAGAGCGAATGAAACGGCACATGGATCACCATTACACTCTTCGATACCATCGGTGATGAGAATTATAATATTGCGTGCGTTCAAATCGGGAAAATCGCCTGAACATGCTTCGAGTGACTGAGCAATGGGTGTTGTTCCACTGGGTTTTATTTCGTTCAGCTTATCTTTGATACGGTATCCGTTAGCTTTCGCGAATGTTACTTCGAGCCGTGTATCGTCGCAATCCTGTGGCGGGAATTTTTTTGTGTGGCCATAAACACGTAATGCGGTTTCTACATTTGGCAGCATATGCAGGCTGTCAACAATATCGGACAACAGCTTTTTGGCGATTTCGAATTTTGTATTGGATTCCCACCTGCCAAACATACTTTGTGAAGCATCAAATAAAAATAATATTCTCGTGGTTTGTTGTTGGGGAGCAGTAACCTCAGGCCTTTTTTGCGTGAAGGCCGTGGCCGGGATTAAAAACAATATGAATATTAATGCTAACCGGTGCAATGGATCGGTATGTTTGGTTAATTGTCGGATAAAATTTTTGTTGATTTATGTGTATATTAATAATCACCAATAGTCTCAGGCAATTGCGCCAATGCCTTTTCAAGTTGTTCATCGTTTGGAGCAATTCCATGCCATTTATGTGTACCCATCATAAAATCGACTCCGTTACCCATGACTGTATGCATCACAATAATAACCGGTTTGCCTTTTCCGGTTAACGACTTCGCTGTTGACATGGTGGAAATTATTTCATCCATTTTATTCCCATCCATTTTTAAAACTTCCCAGCCAAATGCTTCAAACTTTTTTCCTATATCACCCATAGGTAATACCTGATCGGTAGACCCATCTATCTGCTGCCCGTTATAATCGATGGTTGAGATGAGATTGTCAACTTTGTTGGCCGCGGCAAACATGGCAGCTTCCCAAATTTGCCCTTCCTGCAATTCGCCATCCCCGTGAAGGGAATAAACCATGCTGGCATCGTTGTTAAGTTTTTTGGAAAGGGCCGCTCCAATAGCTACCGACAATCCCTGCCCGAGAGAGCCGGAAGCAACACGTACACCGGGAAGGTGCTCATGGGTTGCAGGGTGACCCTGTAACCTCGAATCCAGTTTCCTGAACGTTGCCAACTCCTTAACTGGAAAGTAGCCCGCTATCCGCGAAAGCGTGCTGTACCAAACCGGTGAAATATGGCCATTTGACAGAAAGAAGAGGTCCTCACCTTTTCCATCCATTGAAAAATTTCCCTTTTTATATTGCATCACCTTCCCGTACATAGCTACAAAAAACTCGGTACATCCAAGCGAGCCGCCGGGGTGACCCGATTGAACGGCATGCACCATGCGAACAATATCGCGCCTGACCTGGGTTGCAATGCCCTTTAATTCAGATACTTCCATAACATTGAGTTATATTTTACAACGCTGTAAACTTCGGCAAATTATACCAGATAGCGAATAAGTAGTTATGAACAGTATGTTGAATACTTCTTCATGCCGGTGCCAATGCCCTGGTTTTTGAGCATGAAAGCTATCTTTATATTTCTTGTAGAAAACAAATGCTTTACAAAATTATCTGAACGGCAATGTAACGCAATTACCACAAATTGCTCTATGCATGTTTGGATTACCTTTGTAAAAAAAACACCGTGCAAATATTTCCTGAATCATCTTTACTGTCGACAGAGTTTGACAAGGTTATGGGCCTGGTGGAAGCACGTTGTATTTCACCTATGGGTGTTGCATGCGTGAAGCAGGTTGAAGTTCTGACTGATTTAACCAATATAAATACCTTACTGCAGCGTGTGGTTGAAATGAAGTTTATTGTAACCTCATCGCTTCCATTTCCAACTACCGGTTATATGGATATCTCAAAAGAGCTTGGGCTTTTGCGGATAGAAAACAGTGTGCTGAGTGAATCGCAGTTTACCGACATCAGGACCATGGTTCAAACCATCCGGGAAATTTATTCCTTTTTTAAAAACCGCAGGCAACAATTCCAGTACCTTGAAGATTTGCTTAACCCTGTACCGTTTGAACCGGCCATTACCAGAGAGATTGACGCCATTATTGATGAGTATGGCGCTGTTAAAACATCAGCATCAGCGGAGCTGGCCGCAATACGGAGAAACCTGCAGCGCAGCAGGGCCGAATGCGACCGGATTTACACACAGGTTATTAATAAATATCGCAAACAGGATTGGCTTACCGAATCGGAAGAGAGCAGCCGGAACGGACGCAGGGTCATAGCTATATTCTCGGAACACAAACGCAGTGTAAAAGGAATTATTCACGATTCATCGGCTACCGGTAAAACGTCATTTGTTGAACCCGAAGAAGCTCTTGAAATCAATAATGCAATCGCTAACCTTGAATTTGAGGAGCGGCAGGAAATAAACAGGATTCTTAAACTGTTGTCGGAAACACTCAGGCAATATTCAGGTGCATTGATGAACTATCATAATCTTCTCGGAGTTTTTGATTTCAACCGGGCAAAGGGCAAACTGGCCCATGAACTTGATGCCGGGTTACCGCAACTAACCAACGCAGCCGTTATTGATTTAAAGGAAGCCCTTCATCCTCTGTTGCTGATTCATAATAAACCATTAAATAAAGCAACTGTTCCGTTTACCCTGAGTTTGAATGAACAAAACAGGATTCTGGTAATAAGCGGACCCAATGCGGGCGGAAAAACTGTTTGCATGAAAACTGCCGGCCTGCTTCAAATGATGCTTCAGTCGGGTTTACTGGTTAGCGCGCATGCCGACAGTAAATTCGGAATATTCGAAAACATCATGGTTGATATGGGCGACAGCCAGTCGATAGAATATGAATTAAGCACCTATAGTTCACGTCTCAGGAACATGCGAATTTTTTTGGAGCGGATAAATAACAGGAGTCTTTTTTTGATTGATGAATTTGGAACCGGAACCGATCCCAATCTTGGTGGTGCCCTGGCAGAGGCAGTTTTAGAAGAGCTGAATAACCGCAAGGCCATCGGTATAATAACCACTCATTATTTAAACCTGAAAGTATTCGCCGATAAAACTGACGGAATTATCAACGGTTCCATGGAGTTCGACCTGAAGCAGCTTAAACCATTGTACCGGTTGGTTACCGGGAAGCCGGGAAGCTCTTATACGTTCCTGGTTGCCGAGCGGAGTGGTTTACCTCCGTCGATTATTAAAAATGCGAGGAGAAAAGTTACTCGAAAAAACCTGATGCTCGAAAAATTACTTACCGATGTCCAGCGTGAAAAGGAGCAGCTCAGGCAGCGCACAGTTCAAATTCAGGAACAGGAAAAATCTATCCGTGAATTAAGTAAAAAATATGAATCGCTTTCAAAAACAGAAACAGAAAAACTATCGCTAAAAGAACAAAAGTTAAAGAAACTTGAAGAACGTATACTGAGAGAGTCGGAAGAAAAATTCAAATCGTTCCTGAAGGAATGGCGGAAAGCAAAAGATAAAAAACCGGTTTTAGATAAATATTACAAACAGTTTGTGAGAAAGAAACAGGTCGATAAACCCGAAGTACTCGAAAAAAAGCGTCGCGAAAAATTGAAGCTTATGCAATCGGTTATATTTCCTGGAACCCGGGTACGGCTGCAGAACGGACACACTGCCGGCGTTGTTGAACAGGTAGATCACGACAAGGCGTTTGTAGTATTTGGAAATGTTAAAGCGGTGTGTGACCTGGTAAACCTGGAACTGATCGAATGAATTCAATCCTATGCCCATTATTCAAAATATAATTAAAAAATCCGGTGAATAATCGCGGCTAACAACACTTTACATATAACGTTTGATAATAAACGATAATTATTTACATCCTGGTGCGAATAGATAAATATTTATGGTCGGTGAGAATATTCAAAACCCGCAGTAAGGCTACCCAGGCATGCGACCTTGAAAAAGTGAAAATAAGGGGCCAGCTGGTAAAGGCCTCGCGTAAAATTACAGCGGGCGATGAAATATCGGTCCGGTTTGGGCCTTTTGAACGGCATTTCAAGGTCCTGGAACCGGCCCCCAGCCGGCTTTCGGCTAAACTGGTTCCGCAATACTGCCTCGAAATTACGCCTGCCGAAACTATTGATAAAATGCGTGCACATGCCGCTGCCAGAGCGGTTTGGCGTACTCCCGGACTGGGCAGGCCTACCAAGAAAGAGCGCAGGGATCTGGATGAATTTATGGATTTTGATGACTGGTAAGTTACCCGAAAGTTGGTACTTTTGCACCCTGAATAAAAAAAACAGCCCGTATTATCCGGCTGGTTTAAATTAAATTCATTTACTTATATCATCATCATTAGCTGTTTATGGGATTGAAGTGCGGAATTGTAGGATTACCGAACGTAGGTAAATCTACACTGTTTAATTGCTTGTCGAATGCCAAGGCCCAGGCGGCCAATTTTCCATTTTGTACCATCGAGCCAAATATTGGAGTTATAACCGTTCCTGATGAACGGCTCGAAGAACTGGCTAAACTGGTCAATCCACAAAGGGTACTTCCAACCACCGTGGAAATTGTTGACATAGCCGGACTTGTTAAAGGGGCCAGCAAAGGGGAAGGTTTGGGTAACCAGTTTCTGGGAAATATCCGGGAAACAGACGCCATTTTGCACGTACTCCGCTGTTTCGACGATCCCAATGTAGTGCATGTTGATGGAAGTGTAAATCCTATACGCGATAAAGAAACGATTGATATTGAACTACAGCTAAAAGACCTGGAAGCCATTGAAAAGAAAATTCAAAAAGTTGAAAAGGCAGCAAGGGTAGGAACCGATAAGGAAGCGAAAAAAGCATTTGACGTATTGTCGGTTTATAAGAAACACCTGGAGCAGGGTAAATCGGCCCGGTCGGCTCCGGTATTGGCCGAAGACCGGCAATTCATTGAAGATATTTACCTGTTAACCGATAAGCCTGTATTATATGTTTGTAATGTAGATGAAAAGTCGGTGGTAACAGGCAATAAATATGTAGAACAGGTACGTGAAGCCATTAAGGATGAGAATGCCGAACTACTGGTAATTGCCGCCGCCATTGAAGCGGATATTGCACAAATGGAAAGTTATGACGACCGTCAAATTTTTCTCGAAGATCTGGGGCTTACCGAATCAGGCGTAAGTAAGCTGATTAAGTCGGCCTACCGCCTGCTGGAACTTTATACCTATTTCACAGCCGGCGAAAAAGAGGTGCGTGCATGGACAATACATAAGGGTATGACAGCACCTCAGGCCGCCGGGGTAATTCATACCGATTTTGAAAAAGGTTTTATCAGGGCTGAAGTAATTCACTACAACGACTACATAAAATATGGCTCGGAACAAGCGTGTAAAGAGGCCGGCAAACTTTCGGTAGAAGGAAAAGAATATGTTGTTCAGGATGGAGATGTAATGCACTTCAGGTTTAATGTTTAACCGGAACGCATAAATTAAAAACGGGGTGAATCATTTGATTCACCCCGTTTTTAATTATTCAGAGATTCTATCTTGTTTTGGAAATTCTAAGGGGTTTCGATGAAAATCCATCAGTGATGAGCTCAACCAAATAAACTCCCGATGACAGATTTTTACCGGTTTCAATAACACCGTTGTTTAAGTTAACTTTTTCGGATGAAACAACACGTCCCGACAAATCAGAAATTCTAAGCAAAGCATTACCGGACAGTTTTTGTGTATCGAAAGTTATCCGTATCACATCCTGATAAGGGTTAGGGTAAGCCATCAGCGAAAGCGTACTGTTTTCATGAAAACCCAACGGCCCTTCTACCACCTCAAATTTATCGAGTCCACCCTCAACTATATTAAATACCGGGCCCCAATCGGCAGTTTCAATTATGAAACGCATATTGGCGGTAGGCGCAAGAAACTGACTGATTTGATAATTCCGGAAAACCCAGCTCGAATTATTTGGTGAATTCGGAAATACACTTTCCAGAGTAACTGTTGTAATTCCGTTGGATAATTTCACTGTCAAGGTATCATCGGCCGATCCGCCTCCGTTATTACCGCTGTTATGAAACCAGCGGGCATAATTAACATACGGATTCAGGAATAAGGAAGCATCGAAAACCGGTGAAGTTAACACCGTGTTTCCGCCATCCACATCGTTGTCCCACGGACCACCGCCACCATTATCGGTAACATATGCCTTATCACGGCAGTCGTTGTTCACGTCAAAGTTCGGATTAGCCTGTGTTCCTCCCTGTGTGGTTGTACCTACAGGCTCTCCCCTTTCCCAGCTGTTTCCGGAGGTTCCGCTAACCGACCAGCCCAGGTCAAAAGTGAAATCATCATATATGCCCGGCTGGAGGTCAATAATCAATGGAATGGTCGAGGTATTTACCTGAACATTGTCGGTACAATAGGTGCGGTAATTCCATTTCCCTGCGTCTACACTGTAAACATCGGGGAAGAATGCCGGAATAGCAAAATTTCCGTTCACATCGGTAGTTACCAGGTCGCTCGAACCTCCGCTGAAAATCTGTACCTGGGCCCCGGCAACCGGTTGCAGTGTAACGGCATCGCGTACATGTCCGGTGGCGGTCATCGCGGTAAGCGGGTTCAGCTCAACATCAAGCACAGTGAGCTGACCATTGGTGAGTATAACGTTATTGATAATTTTAGTTTGATAACCGGAGCGTGAAACCTGTACTGAAACTGTACCCGGTGTAACCGTACCGGTTTTATATTCGCCGGCAATATTTGTAATTTTTGATAAGCTGGTACTTAACACCTGTACCGTGGCATTGCTCAGCGGAAGCCCGCTCACCGAATCGGTAACAACACCTTCCAGGTAACATGCCCTTACATAGTTAGGCGAAAGTACGAACAATCCGTTATTAATATCGGATGCAACAATGGTACCACTGGGCAGAAAAGGATAAACGCCCCAGCATCCGCTAAAACCACCTCCGGTGCCCTGGGGGTAGGTGTCGTAACTGCCCACTGATATGATATTTCCTGGTCTTGATACATCGGTTATTGAAACACCATCTTTGTACCATGAAGTAACTGCGAAATCGTTAGTGACATGAGTATTGTGTACTATGGATCCCGATCCCGGCGTAATCTGAAACCGGTCGAGTTCTTTTATATCACCAAGGTCGGTGATATCGTACGATGCAAGGAATGAGTTGTTCACCTCATCGGTGGTAAAAAGCGCAGTGCCGGCATCGTTTAGCCAGGTATTGTGCGTAAAATTACCGGGTGTGTTTTGCTGCGCCAGCAAAACCGGATTTGCCTTGTTTGAAACATCGTAAACAGCGAAATATCCGTCGTAAATATGGCCGGCATACAACACGTCGTTTCTTACATAACCGTCGTGTATATACGTTCCGGGAGTTTTTCCTTTATAAACCGGGTTCCATGGATCAGCCAAATCAATGATAAGAGCAGCGCCATTATACAGGTTTGTACCAAAAAGGTACGCGTGGGCATCCTCAATGTGAAGGGCATGAATAGTTTCAAGCTGCCCACTGATGGCTCCGGTACCTGTCCAGTATTTTGAGTTAACTGAGGCTGGTAAATTCGAAAGGTCTACAATTTGCAACCCCGAATTTCCACCTTCAGTGGTAACATAGGCATACGTGCTCCAGGTTTTGACTTCACGCCAGTCGGAGTTGGGTCCGGTAACGGTAAAGGCTATGAAAGGATTATCGGGATCAGTTACATTTACAATAGACAAACCGTTGTAAAATCCGACAAGAGCATACTCGTTTCCCTGGCTGTCGACATAACCGCCGATATTCGACAGTGTAACACCATACGTAAGCGTTGAACGAAGTGTCAGGTTAAAATTCTGGGCAGAGGCCGCCAAACCGATGAGTAATCCCATGGCGACAAATAATGTTTTTTTCATTTTTTAAAGTTAGTTGGAGCCGCAAAGTTACAGAATAATGCAAGGCACACCAGCACTAAAACACATAATATCAATTAAGTACAAGTTTGAACAAGAAAAGTACTTTTCTCAATTATGCCCCTTAAATCTGCATACTGCGTAAAACATTGAATCTGAACCGTTTTTAGTTCCGTCCAATAGTTTTGCTTGTTCTACAGAAATGGACGCCGCATTAACAAGCCAGTTAATTATTTCCTCATTTTCGGCTTTAAAAACCGAGCAGGTAATGTATACCAGACAGCCCGCGGTTTTTAATCTTGTCAGGCAATTCAGAAGAATCTTTTTTTGCAACATTACATACTCATCGATTTGCCGGGCATCAAAAAAAGTCAGGTTTTCGGGGTTCCGCGACCAGGTTCCTGATCCGGTACAAGGCACATCGGCAATAATGCCATCAAAACCGGTAGGTTCGAAATTACCGGGAATTTTTTCGGCAACATTCAACGGGAACATGGCTACGGCTGAGTGACCGGGAGCCAGACGTTCGCTGAATTCCTGCAGGATTGATGAGCGTATATCCGTAGCCGTTATCGATACACCGGGTACTCTGTCGAGCAGCTGCAACGACTTCCCTCCTGCTCCGCAGCAGCAGTCCCACCAGTGTTCGCCGGCCTTTGCCGGAATTGCCGCTCCCGCCATTTGCGATGAAAGGTCCTGTATTTCAAAAATACGGTTCATACGCCGGTTACCGGTAACCATATTAATTCCCGGTGGAAATATGGCGCAATGGGTTTGCTCCGGATGCCAGCCGGGATACACATTTCGCGATTCGCAAAAATGTTTGAATGCAGGCTTACCCGTTTCCCTGACACGGACAAATACGTTTGGCTGAACCAGCATCGATTTCGCATAATCCTGTATCAACAGACCATCCGACAATTTACAATCAAATGGGAAAATCAACTTCCATGAGAAGTCATGGAAATGTTTTTGAACAAAAGCCAGCCGGTTTTCAACAGAAGAATCATGCGGTATTTCAAGGTCAGCGCAGGCCAGGCGAAAACCCTCAGCCAAATCACCCTGTATTCCGTGACAGAGATAATAGGAGAGAAACAACTTTACTTCAAAAGGCAATTCACCGAAGGCCTTTCCGCACCGGAACCAGGCATAACTCCACGAACGGTAAATAGTCCTGTCGCGGGATCCGAAGTTGCGGTGCTGAGAAAACTTTTTCTTAAGATACTGATGAAAAGGAACAGCACCGTCGTAACCATCAATCAACAATTTAATCTGGTGCAGGCGCGCCCGCTGGATTGATGTTAAAGCGGACGGATCAAAATTCAAGTTTTATCTGCGTTTTAATTTTTCCTGCCGGTGGATTTTCCGGTTCTTCTTTTTTTTTGGAAGCCGGCGTTGCAGGGTTTTTGAAATTGCCCGAGGTCTTGCTATCTTTTTCTTTACCCTCTTTAGTCTCCGGGTTTTCAACACTGTTTACAGCTGCTGGTGTACTAAACTTCAGTCTGGCTATGGGAAACCTGGTGAGAACATTCCCAATGGCGCTGCGTCCTTTAACAAGAACATCGTTGAAATCAACCTCAAGAACCGTATTTTTCAGTTTGGGCCTGGGCTTTAGAATAACACTAACCTTTGGTGCGTCATTAACACCTGAAATACCAAGAAACAAAATTTTCGAACCTTCGGTACCTTTGGTCAGATCGTACACTTTTTCGCGGGTTACCCCGGATATATTAAATCGTTTCAACATGATGGCTCCACGGGGGCCATCCTGGTAAATCATATTAAATATTTTCTGGTCGTCGTTCTTTTCAAAAATACCTATGTGCCGGATATCCTTACCCATATAGGTTTTCTCGTCAATCTTAACTACCGTAAACTTTCCGTCGCCGGTAATGGCAATGATTTCATCTATATCAGAGCAGTCACAAACAAACTCATCCCGCTTCATGCCATAGCCGGCGAATCCCTCCTGCCTGTTTACATAAAGCTTCTGGTTGTTGGCAATTACCCTCGATGCTACAATAGTTTCGAAAGAGGCAATTTCGGTCCGGCGTTCCCTTCCTTTGCCATATTTCTTCAGTAAATCCTTAAAGTACTGGATTGCGTAGGATTTTATATTGGAAAGATTATCAAGGATTTTTTCAAGTTCTGCTTCAATGGCGGCAATTTTTTCCTCCGCCCGTTTGGAGTCATACTTTGAAATACGCTTGATCTTTAATTCCGTGAGTCCAACCATATCGTCGTAGGTTACAGGACGCTTAAGTAATTTCAGGTAGGGTTTCAGCCCGGCTGTAATGGTTTCAATAATCTGCTCCCACGTTTCACAGTTTTCGAGTGATCGGTAAATGCGTTTTTCAATGAAAATTTTCTCAAGTGAACAATAATGCCAGTCCTGTTCTTTTTCCTCCCTGGCAATTTCCAGTTCCAGTTTGAGCAGGTCGACGGTATTGCGGGTTGAAATTTCAAGGATCTCATTAACACTCACAAAACGCGGGCGCCCTTCTTCAATGATACAGCTGTTGGGAGAAATGGAAACCTCACATTGTGTAAAAGCATAAAGTGCTTCTATGGCTTTTTCTGGATCCTGCGATGCATCCGGATGCAGGTAAATAACAATTTCAACCTGGGCCGAAGTATTGTCCTCAACTTTTTTAATCTTAATTTTTCCCTTGTCGACAGCCGCCAGGATAGAATCAATAACACTGGTAGTGGTAGTACCAAATGGAATTTGTTTTATGACCAGTGTTTTTTTGTCTTTCTGTTCAATTACTGCCCGAACCCTGATCCGTCCTCCACGAAGGCCCTCATTATATTTTGAAAAATCGGCGATGCCACCAGACTGAAAATCGGGCAGCAGGTTAATTTTTTTACCTCTTACCGCATCAACAGACGCCTGTAATAATTCGCAAAAGTTATGAGGTAAAATTTTACTGGCCAGTCCCACCGCAATACCTTCAACACCCATAGCAAGCAGTAAAGGGAATTTAACGGGAAGTGTAACCGGTTCCTTGTTCCTGCCATCATACGACTGCTGCCAAACGGTTGTTTTAGGATTAAAAACAACTTCCAGAGCAAACTTCGACAACCGTGCTTCGATATACCTGGCAGCAGCAGCACTGTCGCCGGTATGAACATTCCCCCAGTTACCCTGTGTATCAATAAGTAAATCTTTTTGTCCGATCTGCACCAACGCATCACCAATGGATGCATCGCCATGGGGGTGATATTTCATGGTATTCCCTATGATATTGGCCACTTTGTTATACCGGCCATCTTCCATCTCATACATGGAATGCAGGATGCGTCGCTGAACAGGTTTCAGTCCGTCTTCGATGTAAGGAACCGCCCTTTCAAGGATAACATAGGAAGCATATTCAAGAAACCACTTTTTATACATGCCGGCAATGGCAGCCGAATCGGTGTTCGGATGTTTGTGGTCGGGTGTATCGGAATTAATTTCTGACATTATTATTTTTACTGTTTACAGAATATTCTGTATTTCATTGCATGAAAAGATTTATTACAAGTTACCGCTTATCCGAATAATTCAACTTCGGGTTCTTTCTCCTTGGCTTTTTCGGTAACCGGGTCAACAATAAGCTCCTCTTCCATCCGGAGGTTCTGGATGATGAAATCCTGGCGGTCGGGAGTGTTCTTACCCATATAGTAATCAAGTAAGGTATGTAAAGCGGTTTCTCCTTTTAGTTCAACCGGCTCGAGCCGGATTTTCTTTCCGATAAAAGCTTTAAACTCATCGGGCGAAATTTCACCAAGACCTTTGAATCGTGTTATTTCAGGCTTTGGTTTTAGTTTTTCGATAGCTGCCAGCCTTTCCGGTTCCGAGTAGCAGTAAATAGTTTCTTTTTTGTTCCGAACCCTGAACAACGGGGTTTGCAGAATATACAAATGCCCGTTCCGGACCAGGTCCGGGAAAAACTGAAGAAAGAAAGTAAGCAGAAGCAGCCTGATATGCATACCATCCACATCGGCATCGGTGGCTATAACGATACGGTTATACCTTAAATCTTCCAGCCCGTTTTCAATATTCAACGCGTTTTGAAGCAGATTAAACTCTTCGTTTTCATAAACGATTTTTTTTGTCAGGCCAAAACAATTCAACGGCTTTCCCTTTAATGAAAACACTGCCTGCAGGCTGGTATCGCGTGCTACCGTTATAGAACCGGATGCGGAATCACCCTCGGTGATAAACAGGGTTGAATAAACCCTGTCGGGATGTTTTGAATCGAGATGCACCCGGCAGTCGCGCAATTTCTTATTATGAAGGTTCGCTTTTTTAGCACGTTCATTTGCCAGCTTTTTGATCCCGGCGATTTCCTTGCGTTCGCGTTCCGACTGTTGAATTTTACGTAACCAGGCATCGGCTACAGCCGGATTTTTGTGCAGGAAATTATCGAGTTCCTTTTTGATAAAATCGTTGATCCAGTTTCGCAAGGAAGGTCCGTTCGGATAGGTAACCTGCGATCCCAGTTTTGTTTTTGTTTGCGATTCAAAAACAGGTTCCTGAATACGAATACTTATAGCTGCCGAAATGGACGAACGGACATCGCTTGGGTCAAAATCCTTTTTGTAAAATTCGCGCGCCGTCTTTACAATTGCTTCGCGAAATGCCGCCTGATGGGTTCCTCCCTGAGTGGTATGCTGTCCGTTTACAAAAGAATAATAATCTTCGCCGTAAGCAGCGGTATGTGTAAATGCAACTTCAATGTCGTCACCTTTTAAATGTATTACCGGGTACAGGCCCTCATCACTGAGGTTATTGTTAAGTAAATCGAGTAATCCCTTTTCGGAGGTAAACGATTGCCCGTTAAAATTAATTGTGAGCCCGACATTCAGGTACGTATAAATCCTGATCATCTGCTCTACAAAATCGTTTCGGTACACGTATCCGGAAAATATTTCAGCATCCGGAGTAAAAATGATGGAAGTACCATTGGCCTCACCCGCGGCTTTTACTTTCTTTTCGCTAATCAAATTCCCCTGGGCAAACTCGGCAAGCACACTTTGTCCCTCACGAAACGATTGCACAATAAATTTATCACTGAGCGCATTCACTGCTTTGGTACCAACGCCATTTAATCCTACCGATTTCTGGAATGCCTGACTGTCGTATTTACCACCGGTATTGATTTTGGAAACACACTCAACCACTTTCCCCAAAGGAATCCCTCTTCCATAATCACGAACATCCACTACACCATCACTTATCTGAATATCGATTGTTCTTCCGTTTCCCATCACATATTCATCAATAGAGTTATCGATAATTTCCTTCAGCAATACATAAATTCCGTCGTCGCGGGAGGTGCCGTCACCTAACTTGCCAATGTACATGCCCGGACGCAACCGGATATGCTGCTTCCAGTCCAAGGACTGAATACTGGATTCATTATAAACGTTTTCCTGATTTTTTTTAGCCATTTCGCGTGATTCGCCTGTTATGATGAAAGCCCAAAGTTAGTGAAAAGCGTGCAGTTACAGCCCTTTCCGGCAGCTACTATCCTTATTTTTTGAACTTTAAAATGTTAAAAAGAGAGGAGGTGATGTTATAAAAAAACCCGGTACCTGGGGTACCGGGGTGGCAAAAGCATTATTTTTAGTTTAATTGATAATCAAATGTTTTGAATTTCGGGATGATTCCGAAGCAATATGAAGCATATACAAACCCTTTTTCAGGTTGGACGTGTTAAGCAAAACCTCATTGTACTGATCATTTAACGCAACATGTTCTTCATAAACCACCTGACCCATCATGTTCACAATTCTGATGGCAACCGTTGTTTCAAATTCCGTTTCAATAATTACCCGGGCATTGTTTCCGGCATTTGAGGGATTGGGGTAAACGTTAACCAATAACGACGATAATTCTTCATCCGGTTCGTTATCGGAATCTTCGGGCTGCCAGCCAACACGGGGGGCACTTGTATTACACGCCATGATGTAAAGAAAATCTGTTTGCTTTTGTTGCAGCTTCCATTCAAATTTGTCGAGTGCCGGAGCATTGGACTTCATATAATAGCGCATAAAAGAAACGAGTAAGTACGCGGTATGATTTGAAACTGCCTGCCATGAATATGGATTTGGTCCGCCACAGGTTACCTGCGATGCTGTACAGGAAGAAGCGTTTTGAGCGAACGGACAACGGGGAACCGTAGTGTAATGTACCAGTGTTTTACAATCGGAAGCCAGATTGTTGAAAATGGCCTCCTGGACCGTAGCCAGGGGCGATACACAATCCTCCCCCCCGGCAACTACTACCGAAGGAGCAGTAATTTGTGTCGCTGCAGCGGCTACACCCGGTGCCACTTCATTCGCAGCCAGAGTAACCAGAGTTGTAACCGTAGGGAAATGCTGTACACCCAGAACGGCAGCGCTGCCACCTTTTCCATGACCAATCAGGCACGATTTATTGTTATACCGCTGATAAAAAAATGACGTGGGGTCGAGCCTACCATCCTTCACCGACTGAGCAACGAATGCAAGATCTTTGGCAAACTCCTCAACATCCATTACCGCCGACATTTCAGTTAATGGCGTTATTACGATAAAGCCACGAACCGTTAAATAATTCCAGATGTATGCGTAATGATTGAATCCTGTTCCCTCATCATGTCCGAAAACTACAACAGGATAACGCTTTTCTATTGGTGATCCGAATGGAACATCCCAGCCGGTTACATCGGCAGGATAGAATACGTTGGCATCAATTTGCCGGTTTGAACGGGAAGGGTCGGTAAAAGTCATCGACTTGTAACCAATCTCCCAGGTTTGAGCTGAAGCACTTGAAATTGCTATCGTTGCGAAAGCAATCGTCAGGAAGAGTTGTTTGTGAATTTTGTGCATTTTGCAGGGTTTTGAGTTAAGTTCCACTGAGGGTTGACAATAATGGGACGAAAGTAATGACACTATGATGCATCATGTTAATTTTTTGGTTAATATAAACTTTAGCTGGGCTAAGATATTGGATTCCCGGACTAAGAAAATTATTTTATAACTATTTATATATCAAGTAGATAACTAAAAAGCTGGGTGGTGGCACATCTTTAATGGGTAAACTCGTTCAAATGCCTGACGAAAAAGCACCTTTGAGTTCAAAAGTATAAATATTTTAAGATTTATGGCGGATCAAAAAACAGATAGTTACTAACAACCGGATAATTGCCTGATAAAAATTAATGTTTACATTGACGGCAAAATTCCGGGGATGGATTCACTTAAAAATAATCGCCATACATATTCACTGATTTTATTGAGTACCCTGTTTTTTATGTGGGGATTCATAACGGTTTTAAATGATATTCTCATACCCCATTTGAAGGGTTTGTTTGAATTGAATTATACACGCACCATGTTTATTCAGTTTAGTTTTTTCGGTGCCTATTTTATCACATCCATTCCCGCGGGAGCGGTCATTTCACGAATCGGATACAAACGCGGGATTGTAATGGGATTGAGTGTAACAGGATTGGGAGCCTTGCTTTTTTTTCCGGCTTCCATCATTATCTCCTATCCATTTTTTCTCGCCGCATTGTTCATACTGGCCTCCGGGATTACAATTCTTCAGGTAGCGGCCAATCCTTATGTAGCGGTGCTGGGTAAGCCCGAAACCGCCTCCAGCCGGTTAAACCTTACCCAGGCCATCAATTCTCTCGGAACTACCATAGCGCCCTATTTCGGTTCGATATTAATACTTGATACGATGGGTACTTTTCGTTCCCCCGCACAGGAAGCGGCCAGTGTTCAGGGGCCTTACCTGGGTATCGCCCTTCTGTTGGGCATAATTGCACTGTTGGTTGCATTTTCAAAATTGCCGGCTATCAGCGATGCAACGCTTGAATCGTATCATGATACCAGTCACTTTGGCAAGAAAAGCGCATGGCAATACAAGCATCTGGTTCGTGGCGCATTTGCTGTTTTCCTGTATGTTGGAGGGGAGGTTACTATCGGAAGTTTTTTAGTTAATTACCTGGTACTTCCTGAAATTGGCAATTTACAGGAAGTTACAGCAGGCAAAATGGTTTCGTTGTACTGGGGCGGTGCCATGGCAGGCAGATTTATTGGCGCCCTGCTGCTGCAACGGATCAAGCCCAACAAGCTGCTATCGGTTTGTGCATTGATGGCCATTGTTCTTATTCTGGTAAGTACTAACAGCAGCGGCTATGTGGCCATGTACACCATTATTGCCGTAGGACTTTTTAATTCCATCATGTTTGCCAACATATTTACCATGTCGATGGATGGGCTTGGTAAATTTACCGGCGAAGGTTCAGGTATCCTTTGTATGGCTATAGTTGGAGGCGCAGTGGTTCCGGTACTAACAGGAATGCTGGCCGATTATGCTGGTTTGCAAAATGCACTCATGGCCGTTATAGTTTGTTACGCTTACATCTATTACTTTGGCAGGAAAGGATATTTGCGCGACCGCAAAGCATAATTTCAAAATGGATACAAACACATTATTCATATGAACAACCGGCGAAAATTTATTAAAGACGCAGCGCTTACCGCCATACTGGCCGGGTCATTTCCCCTTGCCGGGAAGGCTGATTACAAACAGCCCACAGAGCAACGCAAAACGCCACTGGTGATTTCCACATGGAATCACGGTCTGGCCGCAAACGAAGCGGCATGGAAAATTATCAAATCGGGAGGCACGTCCCTGGATGCTGCAGAACATGGTGTAAAAGTTACTGAAGCCGATCCGTCCAACGGAAGTGTGGGCATTGGTGGACGGCCCGACCGCGACGGCAGGGTTACGCTCGATGCGTGCATCATGAACGAAAAAGGTGATTGCGGTTCAGTAGCTTGTCTCGAACATATTATTCATCCGATATCAGTTGCACGGCTGGTTATGGAAAAAACACCTCATGTGATGCTCGTTGGAGAGGGCGCATTGATGTTTGCACTCAGCCAGGGTTTCCAAAAACAAAATCTGCTGACTCCCGAATCGGAAGCTGAATGGAAGGCATGGCTCCAGAAAAGCAATTATCAACCTGTAATCAATATCGAAAACCACGATACCATTGGTTTGCTGGCCATCGATGAAAAGGGTGATATCAGCGGAGCCTGCACCACCAGCGGACTGGCATATAAAATGCACGGGCGGGTTGGTGATTCACCAATTATTGGCGCAGGCCTCTATGTCGATAATGAAGTTGGTGGTGCAACTGCAACCGGTTTGGGAGAAGCGGTTATCCGGCAATGCGGCAGCTTCCTGGTTGTTGAGCTTATGCGAAACGGTTTAACACCATTGCAGGCTTGTAAAACCGCCGTTGATCGAATTATAAAACACGAAAAGAATTTGAATGATTTACAGGTTGGATTTATTGCCGTTAACAAACTCGGGCAAACCGGTGGGTACGCTATTCATCCGGGATTTAATTATGCCCTGTGCGACTCGGATGGAAACCGCATGATTGATGCCGATTTCGGAACGCGGTGACCTGTCGTGCTTTGTATTGAGTAAATAATATTTGCATCCATGTTCTTTAGAAATAAATTTATCCATGAATAGACTGTACTTACAAACCATTTTCATTTTTCTGCTTTCATTCCAGATATTTATTCCCCGGCTGAGCAATTGCCAGTCAAGGAAACTTTCAAATTATGTTGATCCATTTATAGGCACCGACGGATTCGGTCATACCTTTCCGGGTGCCACCACACCATTTGGCATGGTACAGCTCAGTCCTGATACGCGAATCAAAGGATGGGAAAATTGTTCCGGTTATCACTCGTCGAACAAAACTATTATCGGCTTCAGCCATACACACCTGAGTGGAACGGGCGCCGCCGATTACGGCGATATCATGTATATGGCTACCGAAGGAATTCAGCTAATGCCGGGTAATGAAACAGAACCCCTTTCGGGATACCGTTCTGCATTCAGAAAAGAAACCGAAAAAGCCAAACCGGGATATTATAAAGTGATGCTCGATGATCATGGCATACAGGCAGAGATGACTGCCACTACACGTTGTGGTATGCAGAAGTATACCTTCCCGCTATCAGGCCAATCAACCATTATTCTCGACCTTGTTCATGGTATTGAAGATAAAGTAGCGGATGCAAAAATTGAATTTACCGGCAATAATTCCGTAGCAGGTTACCGCAGGTCATCGGGCTGGGCAAAAAACCATGTCGTATTTTTTTATACGGAGTTTTCCATGCCATTTACAGTACATGGTATAGCCGGTGCCAATGGCAAAATACTCGAGGGAAGAAGCCATACCAGCCCCAATGGACTCAAGGCATATATGCAATTTAAGCTCCGAAACTATGAGTCGGTTGTTGTACGTACCGGCATTTCAACGGTAAGTATCGATAATGCGAGAGCAAACCTGTATGCCGAAATGCAGGAATGGGATTTTAATAAAGTCGCTGCCGCAGCATCCATGGCCTGGGATGATGAGCTGAGCAGAATCCTTGTGGAAGGGGGAAGAAAAGAGGATCGTACAAATTTTTACACAGCACTTTACCATTGTATGATCAGTCCTAATATTATGTCGGATACCGATGGCCGTTACCGGGGTATGGATGACAAAATTTACAAAATGGACCGCGGACACATGTACACCGTGTTTTCATTGTGGGATACATTCAGGGCGCTTCACCCGCTGTTCACCATCATTGATCCGATCAGGGCACAGGAATTTGTACGGGCTCTGATACAAAAGTATAAGGAATCGGGATTGTTACCCGTTTGGGAACTCGCATCCAACGAAACCAATTGCATGATTGGTTACCATTCCGTTCCGGTAATTGCTGATGCTTACATGAAAGGATTAACCGATTTTGATTTTCAAACCGCTTATGAAGCTATGAAAAAAAGTGCCGAAATGACCCACCTGGGCCTGCGGTTTTATAAAGAGGTTGGTTACATTCCTTCCGATAAGGAAAATGAATCTGTTTCTAAAACTCTTGAATATACTTACGACGACTGGTGCATCGCTCAAATTGCCAAAGCTATTGGAAGGATGGACGAATATGAACATTACCTCAGGCGTTCGGGAACTTATCTGAACGTTTACGATACCCGGACAGGATTTATGCGAGGAAAGAAAAATGCCAACTGGGTTACTCCATTCGATCCTTACGAAGTAAGTGGTATTTACACCGAAGCAAATGCTTGGCAGTATACCTGGTTTGTTCCTCACGATATCGATGGCATGATTTCCATGATGGGTGGTATGGAAAAATTTACCACACGGCTCGACAGCCTGTTTTCGGCAAAAGTTGATTTAACAGGACGGTCGCAACCCGATATCAGCGGCATGATCGGTCAATATGCACACGGTAACGAACCGAGTCACCACATGACATACCTTTATAACTTCACGGGAAACCGGCACCGGACAGCAGAGCTTACACGACAAATAATGCGTAATTTTTACACTAATCAACGCGATGGTCTGATAGGTAATGAAGATTGCGGACAAATGTCGGCCTGGTATGTGTTCTCGGCTATGGGGTTTTACCCGGTTTGCCCGGGAAACAATCAATATGAAACCGGCTCTCCCCTCTTCTCAAAAATTACCCTGGGAAAAAATACCGGAAATAAATTTGTAATAACGGCCGATAGCTTATCTGATGAAAATATTTACCCTGTTGAAATTTTACTGAATGGCGAAAAAATGTATTCAGCACTCAGCCACGAAGCTTTCAGGCTTGGCGGATCGCTTCACTTCAAGTTGAGAAAGGTACCGGCTCCTGTTTCGATAGCCGTTCAAAATAAACAACCCGGCGAATACCGGATGGTGATGATTCCATTTTTAAATTCGGGTGAACAGGCATTTTTAGATTCCACTTTCGTGGAGATGAAATGTTATACCAGCGATGCTGTAATCCGGTTTACCAATGATGGAAGCGAACCGGATGAATCATCCATGGTTTACAAGCGGCCTTTTTATGTTAAAAACAGCGTTACACTTAAAATGAAAGCATTCAACCGTGACTTACATCCCAGCTATACCGAACAGGCGTCCTTTATTAAGATCCCTTACCGTAAAACTATTTCTTACACGTATCCATACAGTCACTTATATACCGCCGGAGGAAGAAACGGGCTAATTGACGGATTGCGCGGTGAAACCGGTGCCTTTGGTGCCTGGCAGGGATTTTACGGCGACGACTTTGAAGCGGTGCTCGACCTGGGAGAAAAACGACAGTTTTCGAAAATTGAAACTTCTTTTCTTCAGCAATATCCCAGCTGGATATGGGCGCCTCAGTTTGTTGAGTATTTTATTTCAAATGACGGAATCAATTATTCGAGTGTTTATAAGTCGGATAAACAGGTTCCGCTCAATCAACCCGAATCATTTGTTACTCCCTACACATTCTTATCATCCGCCGGTGAAGCCCGCTACGTCAAAATTTTTGCCAGAAATATTAAGGTATGTCCCGACTGGCACCCGGGCGCGGGCGAAAAGGCATGGCTGTTTATTGATGAAATTACTGTAGAATAGTTAGTACTTCTTCCCGGAGTTATTCGTGATTTCCTGGTACATCCTGCAGCTCCCTGAATTTTAATGGCACAACCAGTTTAAGATTAAATGAACGGCCCATTTCATGAATCCCCCTGATACCGTTTACCTCATTTTGAGGAGCGTATTTAAGCCTGCTCAAATGATTCTGGTAGGCAACATCCAGTAAATTATCTATATTAAAATACAGCGATAATATGGTTTTGCCATTTCTTGTTACATCGGTACCAATCCCTGTACCAAACAAACTATAGGCTTTGGTAATGGTTTCGGTTTCGCCAACACTGTATATTTTTTCCTGCCCGAAAGTGTATGAATATTTTACATACCAATAGGAATTCGACAATCCTTTTAGCGGGCCGTTGAATGTGGTTCGGATTTCGGATGCAAAGCGCGGCGCAGGTATAAAAGGAAGATATTTTAATGAGTCGGGCTGATTAACCCTGACGGCATTTACCATGGAAAAGGAATTTTCGAAGTGCAACCAGTCGTAAGGATGAGGATGAATATCAATGCTAACTTCACCTCCTGATAATTCAGCATGGTCGGACCTGAAGTTATAAACCGGGGCATCATCAATGATGGAATCCTGTCCGCTGACAGATGTTAAGCGGGTATTGAAAATGTAGCTATCAATAGAATTGAGGAAAATATTTATTTCACCGGTAACATGATTGGAATGTACACCAAACGAAAAGTCCCATTGCAGGTTCCGTTCAGGTTTCAAACTGAGGTTTCCTATTTCATACCGGCCGCTTCCCTCATGGATTCCGTTGGATGCCAGCTCGGCAATGTTCGGGGCCCGGAACCCTGCCGCAAAATTTAACTTCGTATAAAAAACCTTCGATAACTGAAAAGCTACTCCTACTGAGCCGGAAAGACCCTGGAATCGCTTTGAGAAGCCTTGAAATTTTAACACGGCACCATTATCGTAAGGATTTAACTGTTGCCCGGTGCTGTCTACGTATAGTGCATCTCCGTTATGGGTTCGGGTGTCGTAACGCAAACCACCGGAGAAATCAAAAATTCCTGAATTTCGCCTGAACAGGGTATATATACCGGCATCGGTTAAATTATAACCGGGCACCACGTATTCGGAGCCTTTATTGAGAGAATGCTGGTACATTCCGCTTACACCGGATGTAAATTCAAAATGCTTCAGTAACTGGTAATCCATCCTTACATCATAGTTAACGGTGTTGAGCAGGAAAAAAAGTCCGAAATGATCGGGTTCGAGAATTTCTCCAAACTCTTTTCTCCTGTTCTGCTGCCAGGCGATATTTGTCTTGAGTGAATGGTTCCCGATTATAAAATTATTGTCGGATGAAAGTTTATAGTGAAGTATGGTTTGATACGGAACAAAAGCTTTGTACGATTTAAAATCGTCGTTATCGGCAATTACTTCAACCGAAGTTGAGTCGTTAATCCTTGTTTCTTTTATGAATTTTCCGGTTGCTTCATCCCGTTCACCTTCAGGGATACCGGGCTTCATTTCAAAAACACTATATTGTAAATGCGTATAACCCCAGCTCCGGTTGAGTCCGAACATTCCCCCTGCACCTTGCTGGAAATATCCTGAATTAAATACATAACCATCCGTTTTATTTTTATAAGCATGCGCTTTCCCGCTGCTCAGTCTGAAATCCCAAACAAATCCCTTGTTGTTTCCTGCAAGCAATGCACCGTACTTTATCAACCCATTATTGGTTTGATAACCCGCCAGCGCCTTACCTTCAATCAATCCGTTACCCGCAGGTGAAGGGCCCATTAAATTGATCACACCTGCAAGGGCATCGGATCCATAAGCAAGGCTGGCAGGTCCTTTTAATATTTCAACCGACCCAACCGACAATTCATCAATTTCAACACCATGTTCATCGCCCCACTGTTGCCCTTCCTGCCGTGTACCATTATGAATCACCACCACCCTGTTGTAGCCTAATCCACGGATAACAGGTTTTGAAATGGCTGCTCCTGTCGAGACCTGGCTTATACCGGGCACTTCTGAAATTGCGTCAATGATATTATTGGAACTCACTCGCTGCAGTTGAATGGCCGGAATGGATACCACCGGTGAGGGTGTACGGTTCCGTTCAACGGTTTTCGACATCCCGGTAATAACTACTTCATGCAATTCAGCAACCGATTTCTCCAGCACAAAATCTTTTTTGTTTACCTGCGACAAGTCAATGATTTCAATTATCCGGTTATAACCAATGAAGGAAATTTGTATCTGTACCTTTGCTCTGGGAAGGTTTTCTATAAGGTAGCGGCCATCCTTGTCGGTGATGCTGCCGGTTTTTAAGTCAGGTATGTAAACCGTTACTCCCGGTAAGGATTTGCCTGTTGTTTTTTCGGTAATGATTCCCGATAAGGTATTGCCCGGTGTTGAGGCATTGGCTTCCAATGTGCTGAAAAAACCAACCCATCCGGCAAAAAGTAAAACAATTATATTTCTTGAACTCATAAATACATTTTTAAATAGTAAATACAGGACTATCTTCACCAAAGGAGTGAATTGATAATAAAAAATGCAGAACATTTCAGTCAACGAAGAACTTATCCATGAATCGGTTTTTAAATGTAAAAACGACCGGTGGTCAAAATACTTGTCTCACGAAAGTGGTACTAAACAAAAGGCGGTGCGCGGCCCGGAACCAGACTGCGGAAACCGAATGCCTGTGAAAATTCGGCACTGAATCCGGGAGCCGGTAAAAAAAAATCAAATGCAATCTGAATATTATTGCTTACATATTTGGTTTTACTGATCAGGTTAAATTCACATATCCAGCAATCGTGGTGCGATTCATGAAAATGTTTTTCGTGGTTCGACTCGCAGGATGGTTCATACCGGTGCTCAAAATCGTGAACACTTTTTATAACCCAGGGTAAAATCAGTAACCCAGCCAGAATAAGAGGAAATATGTGAAGCCTGCCTGATTTCATTTGTTGCAAAAGTACTAATTTGAGCAGATCAACTATATGTTATAACCGGCAATAAAATGTCAAAAAAGATTCGGATTTTTTTTCAAAAGAGAACTAAATTTTACATTTGCCTTACAATTGATGTTTCACTTTAAACTCACCTACCATGAAAATGAAATCATTACAAATTTACAACGCCTTTGCCGGAATTGCATTTGCAGTGGTTGTTGTAGCATGTAACCAGGCACCTCCGGCTGCCGAAGCTGAGAAGCCTGCCGAACCTACTACCGAAGAATTAGCCGAAAGAGGAAAGTACCTCGTTGAGGTTATGGGTTGTCACGATTGTCATTCACCCAAAGTTTTCGGACCCCAGGGACCCACACCTGATCCAGAAAAACTACTTTCAGGACATCCTGCCGATCTTGCATTTGGCGCTTATGATGCGGCAACGCTTGGTGGCAGAATGATCGCCAATGAACATATTACGGCATTCGCCGGACCATGGGGAATTTCTTATGCGGGTAATTTAACTTCGGATGCCACCGGAATTGGCAACTGGACCCTGGAACAATTCAGCAAAGCATTAAAAGAGGGTAAATTTAAAGGACTTGATGGGGGCCGTATGTTACTTCCTCCAATGCCCTGGCCAAATTTTGTAAACATCACCGATGATGACCTGAATGCCATCTTCACTTACCTAAAATCAACCAAACCTATTAACAATGTGGTGCCCGCCCCAACACCACCTCCCGGAGCACCAACAACCGGTGTATGATCTGAAGTAAACAATTATGAAAGACCGGGGATGACGAATGGCTCCGGTCTTTTATATTTTTATGGTCTGTTAATTAACCTTTTATAAAATTTATCAGGAATATAGTTGGAAAACATATTTCTTTATCGTAATATTGCAATATTAAAATAATAGCCATGGGAGCTTCCAAATCTGACCACTTTACCAAAGATCAAAACGAACTGGCCGGCATAGCCAGGGCGCTGGCACATCCGGCACGCATCGCTATTTTACAACATCTGGTTGCGGTTAAGTCGTGTGTGTGCGGTGATATTGTGGACGAACTCCCTCTGGCCCAGCCCACCATTTCGCAACATCTGAAAGAATTGAAAAACGCCGGGCTTATTAAGGGTATTATCGAGGGCAATGCCGTTTGCTATTGCATCGATCATGAAGTATGGAAGCGCTACCGGTTTATATTTCTCGAACTGTTTGAATCATTAAAGCACGGCAATGGCTGTTGCTGATTATAACATACACTAAATTTTAAAAAAACAAACTATGCAAACCAATCAGGAAATCAAAGAACTTGTAAAAGAGAAGTATGGACAAATTGCAGCCAATTCGAAATCCTTTAACAGTTCATCGTGTTGCGGGGCAACTTCATCTTGTGGCGATGTTTACAATATCATGTCGGATGAATATAATAAAATTGCAGGCTACCAACCCGATGCCGACCTGGGCCTTGGATGTGGACTTCCTACCGAATTTGCCATGATAAAAAAGGGTGATGTCGTGGTTGACCTGGGTTCGGGTGCCGGCAACGACTGTTTTGTAGCCCGTCATGAAACCGGGGAATCCGGAAAAGTTATTGGTATCGACATGACGCCGGAAATGATTGAAAAAGCCCGCAACAACGCTGAAAAACTTGGATTTAATAATGTGGAGTTCCGCCTGGGTGAAATTGAAAGCATGCCGGTTACCGCAAACTCTGCCGATGTGGTTGTAAGCAATTGTGTTTTGAACCTGGTTCCCGACAAAGCGGCTGCATTTCTTGAAATAAACCGCATTTTAAAACCGGGTGGTCATTTTAGTATTTCGGATATTGTACTTGAAGGGGAACTTCACGACAAGTTAAAATCAGCTGCCGAAATGTACGCAGGATGTGTTTCGGGCGCCATTCAAAAATCGGAATACATGAAACTGATTGAGCGGTTCGGGTTTACCAATATCAGGATTCAAAAAGAGAAAGTAATTGATATACCTGATTCCATACTGAAGGAATACCTCAGTGAGGCGGAATTAAAATCGTACAAACTGAATGCTCCAGGAATACGCAGTATTACCGTATATGCCGAAAAGGCCGCCTGTTGCACTCCGGGTGGATCATGTTGCTGATACCCGCGTTTAATAATTGTGCATGGTGATGTAGCTGCAAAATGTTATTTTTGATGAAAACTAATACCCCATGCGCATACCTTTAATAATCCTTTGCGGCTTTTTGATATTTGTTGTTCCTGTCAATGGACAGCAGAACGACGAAAACAGTTCACCCGACTCTCTGGCTGTTGTAAAGAAAGCGGTAAAAAAAACTCCCAGGGGGTTCTTGGGTTTTTCCATCGGTCCCTCTTTTCCGGTAGGTAATTTTGGAAAATCCGACTGGGATGACGAAAAGTCGGGGTTTGCCAGGCGTGGATATCAGTTCACTGCCATCGATTTCGGTATCAAGTTCGTGCCCAATTTCGGCATCACGTTCGGATTCAAAGGTGCCAATGTACCAATGGATGTTCAAAAAATCGCGAACTTTTATGCACAGGAATATGGAGGTGAGTTTTATGTCAGCAGCACCCGGTGGAATTTTGGCGGCATCTATCTTGGTCCCTTTGTAAGTATTCCCACCAAAATAGTTGACATCGATTTTCGTTTCGGTACGGGAATGATGCTTGCCTTTTCACCCAAACTTGAAGTTTCGAGGGGACAGGATTACGCCATGCAGGAAGCCTCGGTAGGGCCATCCATTTCGGTAACGCTGGGTACAGGTGCCCGGTTTAACATTAACCGCTGGTTCGGAGCTTCGGTAGGAGTCGAGTATTTGAGGGCTCGTCCAACCTTCACCGTTGAATACTCTTCAAACACCCAGTTTGATCAGGAAACCGTTTATCAAAACATCAGCGTGGTTAACGTGTCGGCCGGATTACTTTTCAGGCTATTTTAACCCATAGTCAATTCACTTTATCGAAGCTCGCTGCAACCGGTCGTTGATAGCCTTTCCAAGTCCCTTTTCGGGAAGTTTCTCAGCGATGATTATTTGCACCGGCATGTGATCAATTTCACGCATGGTTTTAAATAAATTTCTGGCCGCCTCATCCAGATTACCATCAGCCGACAGCTCAAAAACATCAACCCCGTGACTAAAAATTCTTCCGTTTTTATTCAGCACAATAACGGCACAACGGTTTCCATCGAATTCTTTTAGCAATTCGAAGGGGTCACCAACATACAAGGGTTTTTCAGGAGCATAATGACTCGCCAGCATACCGGGTGCTGAGGGAATGGATGTATGCCGAACCGTTAGTTTAACTTCACCCGTGATGGCTCTGATATCTTCTACACGTGTTCCGCCCAACCGGTAAACGACACAGGTATCGTCCTCAAATCCAACAATGGTTGATTCAATTCCAACCCGGCATGGCCCGCCATCAATAACATAAGGTATTAATCCGCTAAAATGTTTCAATACATGTTCGGGTGTGGTTGGACTGATATATCCGAAAGGGTTGGCACTTGGTGCTGCAAGAGGAAACTCCACCATGCTTAACAATGCAAGTGCGAGCGGATGTGATGGCATCCTTACGGCGACAGTATCCAGGCCCGATGTAACCAGGTCGGGAACGACCGGTTTTTTCTTTAGCAATATGGTAAGCGGACCGGGCCAGAACCGGTTCATGAGTAATCTGGCGCTTTCGGGAAAAGCTTGTGCAATTTCACCGGCAAAATCGACCGACGCCACATGGACAATGAGCGGGTCGAAAGTTGGCCTGTTTTTAAGTTTGAAAATCTTTAATACAGCCTGCTCATCAAAAGCGTTTCCCGCAAGGCCATAAACGGTTTCGGTAGGCAGTGCCACCAGCTCTCCCTGTCGGAGATAACCGGCAGCAGCGTTTAAATCGGTACCGGTGTGGGTGGTCATGATAGCATGTATAAAGGTTGAGGATATACGAAAATAACAGGCTGACTAAATGATGAACCTGGGATGAATCATGTTTTCAACGGAATATATTTCATCCCATTTTTCCTGTGAAATAATTCCCTGCTCACTGACAACTATCTGGTAAATGGTTTTACCCGTATCCAGTGCCTCACGCGCAATGGCTGAAGTTTTTTCGTACCCGAGGATAGGGTTCAGCGCGGTCACAATGCCAACGCTGTTCATAACGTGGCCTGAGCAAATCTCTTTGTTTGCCGTAATTCCGGGTATACATTTATCGCTGAGTGTATGACATGCATTAATCATATATTCAAAAGAAGTAAACATACTGAAAGCTATCACAGGTTCCATAACATTGAGTTGAAGTTGTCCCGCTTCGCATGCCATAGTCAGCGTGGTATCGGCTCCAATAACATAATAACAAACCTGGTTCACAACTTCCGGGATAACCGGGTTAACCTTACCCGGCATAATGGAGGATCCTGGTTGCATTTGAGGCAGATTGATTTCATTAAATCCGGCTCGGGGCCCCGAAGAAAGCAAGCGCAGGTCGTTGCAAATTTTCGACAATTTTACGGCACAACGTTTTAAAGTACCCGATATTTGCATATAGGCTCCGGTGTCGACTGTTGCTTCAATTAAGTCGGGTGATAATGTGAGTGGAATGCCCGTTAGAGTGGCAAGATAACCTGTAACTTTTTCGGCATAACCTTTCGGAGCATTTATTCCTGTTCCAATAGCCGTAGCACCCATATTGATTTCGGTGATGAGCTTTTGCACTTCACGCATCCTTTGTACATCCTCGCCAATAGTAGTGGCATACGCGTTGAATTCAAGACCCAGCGACATGGGAACGGCGTCCTGTAATTGGGTTCGCCCCATCTTTAATACGTCCTTAAACTCCT
>CAZPKJ010000004.1:0-40009 GCA_964587075.1 uncultured Flavobacteriaceae bacterium
GCCGGCTTCAGAATTCTGTGCAACAATGTTACGGGCCATCAAATCAAAATCATGTTCGGCTAACGGCAATGCGCAACCGGTAATTCCCTGGTAACCGGCAAGAACGGGGTAAGCTAAATCAGGATACCAAAGCTGTGGCGGCGGAGATGCCGGTGTACCTGAGCTCTGGTGCGAAGTATAATCATATAACCGCAAAGCCGACGATAATCCCGCGAAAGCATCGTACACTTCAAAGAAATTACCCCGATCGAAGGTGTGTTTCCAGGCACGAATACAAAATTCATATCGGTAATAATCACCACTAAAAACCATAGCGAGATCCTTGATCTGCGAACTTAAAAGACATGATCCGGGCAATATACTTTTCGCGAACTGTAATTTTTGCGGATCATTGGGCTGCAACGCCATCTGGCTGAGCTTTTGTTTAAACAAGGGAGCCGGCATGGGAGCGGGACATTGCTGTGCTGCCAGGATGTTGCTTACAATCATGAATACAAATAGCAGAATTTTTTTCATAATGACTTGTTTGTTTCAACAGATACAATGATGGTTACTTTATGGTGCCGGCAACATGACCTCGTCTTTTACCAAAAAGGCCGTTGCATAAAGCGGTTGAATTTCATTCAGGAATTTCATGGCTTCCAACCGCGTTTTGAAATCGCCAACACGGATCTTAAAGTTAGGTTGATGATATACCAGGTAAGCGCCTACATCGGGATACAGTTGTAAAAAATCAGTCTTTACCTCATTCGCCCTGGTCCGCTGCGGCCCGAAAAAAATCTGAACACGGTAGCCTGGCATGGTTTTTTTAACCTGGTTAATTGCGACGTGCCGGTTCATGAGCACCTTCACCAGGCTGTCCTGTGCACGCAGAGAATACTGTCCATGGCACGTGCCGGCGGATATCATTACACAAACTGCAGCCATCGCTAAAAGCCATTCCTTGTTCATGACTGCAAAAGTAAACGATTGGCATGACGTAAAAATACCGGAAAGCAACGATTGTATGCCGGATAAGTGCCGGACATCCTTTTTAACATGCGGGCTCGGCCTTTTCAGGCTCACTTTTGGGCAGAATTGATAACCCCCGGCTTCTTAAATGGCAGTCATCAAGCTCCTGGGTGAAACGTCCGGGTACGGCGGGCCGGAAGTTTTTTCAGAGAATGTTATTTAGAATCAATTTAAATTGAAAAAGAGCATGCCAGCCTTTTAAAATCAAAAATGTTTGTCTTAAATTTGCCCACCCCTTAGAGGGGGTTTGTTCGTATTGTATAGCCTTAATAATTAATCTAATCCTATGAAAGGTAGCGATTTCGCCTTCAAAATCACTTCGGTATCAGCCCTCTTTTTCTTCATCTTACTTTTCGGTTCTTCCAGTCCGGTTTACGCGCAACCCGATGGCGCTGCCTTGTTTAAGGCTCAATGCGCTGCCTGCCACAGTACGGGCGACAACAAAGTTATCGGTCCCGGGCTCAAAAATGTTCATACCCGCCACGATGCGGCATGGTTGTTAAAGTGGACCCGTAATTCGCAGGAGCTTATCAAAGCGGGTGACCCCAAGGCAGTTAAGCTATTTAATGACTACAACAAAACGGCCATGCCGTCGTTTGCCCTTACCGATGATGAAATCAACGCCATTTTCGCCTATGTAAAAACAGAGGGCGAAAAAGTTGCGGCCGCTCCCGGTGCGGGTGCCGGAGCAGCAGGAGCAGTTGCCGAAGAGCCTGGTATTCCGTGGGTCTTATGGTCGGTGATTCTAACCCTGGTGGTTTTGTTTTTTGTTCTTGGAAAAGTTAAGGCCGGTCTTGAAAGAGCCCTCCGCGCCAAGCAGGGCGTACCCGAACCACTTCCGGTTTCCTCTAAACAGGCTACCCGAAGCTGGATCAGGGGAAACAAGAAGTTAATTGCGGTTTTATTGGTAGTACTTACTTTTTGGGGTAGTGTAAAAGGCTGGTACGCTTTGGCGGATATTGGAATTTCGCAGGATTATGCTCCCGAGCAACCGATTAAGTTTTCACATAAACTCCATGCTGGCCAAAACGGGATTTCCTGTATCTATTGCCATTCTGGGGCCGAAAAAAGCCGTCATGCCAATATTCCATCGGTGAACGTTTGTATGAACTGCCATAAATATGTTCAGGAGGGACCGGTTTATGGAAAAGAGGAAATTGCGAAAATTTATAAAGCTCTCGATTATGATCCTGCAACGGGAGTATATGGCACCAACCCCAAACCTGTTCAATGGATCAGAGTTCATAATTTGCCCGATTTAGCCTATTTTAATCATGCCCAGCATACCAATGTTGGAGGAATTGAGTGCCAGACCTGCCATGGCCCGGTTCAGGAAATGGATGTTGTTAAACAATTTTCACCCCTCACCATGGGATGGTGTATTCAATGTCACCGCGACACCGAAGTTAAAATGGAAGGCAATGCCTATTATACCGAGCTTCACAGCAAGCTTAAAGAAAAATATGGCAACGATGCCAAACTTACGGTCGACAAAATTGGCGGGCTCGAATGTGCGCGCTGCCATTATTAATTAGATTTATCTTAGAAACAATCCTGTAATTCATATGGAAAAAAAATACTGGAAAGGTGTTGAAGAATTGCGCAATGACGCGGAGTTCGTGCGACTGAAAAACAATGAGTTTTTTGAACACCTTCCTGTTGACGAAGTGCTTGGGAAAAAAGCGGAATCAACGGATGCGACACCACGCAGGGACTTTTTAAAATTTCTTGGATTTGGAATGGCAGCTGCTACATTAGCTGCCTGCGAGGCCCCTGTCAAAAAATCGATACCTTATCTGATCAAGCCTGAAGAAATTATTCCTGGTATCCCTAATTATTACGCCAGCACCTATTTTGATGGCCACGACTACAGCAGCTTACTGGTAAAAACACGCGAAGGGCGACCAATTAAGGTAGATGGCAACGAACTCTCGTCAGTTTCAAAAGGGGCCACCCACGCCCGTGTTCAGGCTTCGGTTTTAGGATTGTACGACATTAACAGGATTGGCGGCCCGCTTAAAGGCGATGGCGATATCAAATGGAGCCAGGCCGATAGTGAAATTAAAGAAAAACTCGAACTCGCCGTTAAGAACGGTGGCAAAATACGTATCCTCACCAGTACGGTTATCAGTCCTTCAACCAAATCGCTTTTTGCCGAGTTTGCAGCACGCTTTCCAGGTACCGAAGTGATAACGTATGACGCCATTTCGTTTTCAGGAATGATAAAAGCCAACGCCGCCAATTTTGGAAAGGCTGCAATACCCACATACCATTTCGAAAATGCCAATACTATTGTAGGTTTCAATGCCGATTTTTTAAGCAATTGGGTTAATCCAACTGAAAACGCGCGCCAGTATGCCATAACCAGAAAACTGTTTGGCAAAAAAACCATGTCGCGTCATTACCAGTTTGAGTCAACACTCACGGTAACCGGATCCAACGCCGACCACCGTTATATGGTAAAACCTTCGGAGCAGGGGGCCGCAGTAGCAGCCTTATATAACAAGCTTGCCACTATGGCAGGATTGCCTGGTGCAGGCACCGTAAAATCTTCAGCTGATGAGGGTATTGCCAAAGCGGCAAACGATCTATGGGAAAACCGGGGGAAATCACTGGTTGTTTCAGGCTCCAATGATATGAATGTTCAAATGGTAGTGAATGCCATCAACAACCTGTTGGGTAATTATGGCAGCACCATTGATATTTCAAACCACAGTAATCTCCGTCAGGGAGATGATGATAAAATGGCATCTCTGGTTAGCGACATGCAATCAGGCAGTGTTGAGGTACTGATGGTTTACAATACCAATCCTGCCTATTCATATCCTGATGCCGATGCATTCATTGCGGCTGTTAAAAAAGTAAAAACAATCATCGCATTTTCTGGTACCAAAGATGAAACATCTTCGGTGGCACATTACATATGTCCTGATCACCATTATCTTGAATCGTGGAACGATGCTGAGCCTGTGAACGGCAAATACAGTCTGGCGCAACCAACCATAAAAAATCTTTTCAATACCCGTCAGATGCAGGACAGCCTTATTATATGGGCCGGACTTCCTCACCAGGACTATTTGTCGTATATTCAGAACTTCTGGAAGAACAATATGTACGCCCGTCAAACCGGCATATCGTCGTTTGAAGCATTCTGGACCAAGTCGCTTCAGGAGGGTGTTTTTGAAACAGCGCCGGTTGCAACAGCGGTTTCCTTCAGCGGTGATGTCAACACTGCCGTCGCAGCGGCTTTGGCGTCACGACCAGAGGGGGTTGACATAATGTTATATGAGAAAACAGGAATTGGTAACGGTTCCATGTCGAACAATCCCTGGTTACAGGAATTGCCAGATCCTATTTCGAAAGTTTGCTGGGATAACTATGTTGCTATTTCTCCCGCTTTCGCTGATAAACTTGGTTTAAAGCAAGGAAATATTGTTGAACTGAAAGCCGGAAGCAAATCCATAAAAGGTCCGGTTTACTTACAGCCCGGTGTTGCCGATAATACAGTTGCCATTGCCATGGGATATGGACGGACCGCAGCTGGTAAAACGGGTAATAATGTCGGGTTTAATGCATACCGTATGGCAGCGGTTACTCCGGGTGGTATTGTTTATCATGCTACCGGTGCTTCCATTAACAAAACGGTTGAAGAAGATTATATGCTGGCGTCGACACAAACTCATCACACCATGATGGGCCGTGCCATTGTTAAGGAAACCAACCTCGATCAGTACCTTAAGGATCCCAAATCGGGTAACCCCGATGTGATGCTCGAAACGCACAAAGGGAAAATGAAAGCTACGGATGTTGACTTATGGGCAACCGAAAAAAATCCGGGTCACGATAAACCAAACCATTTCTGGGGGATGTCGATCGACCTCAATTCATGTATTGGCTGCGGGTCGTGTGTAATTGCATGTCAGGTTGAAAACAATATTCCGGTAGTTGGCAAGAGCGAGATTCACCTTGCCCGCGAAATGCACTGGATCCGTATCGACCGTTACTATAGCAGCGATACCACCAAAGCCGGGGCCAAAGAATCGGGGATGGGCAAAATGGATATGCTTTCCAAGATGGAAGTGCCGTCTGATAATCCTGAGGTAGTATTTCAGCCAATGCTTTGTCAGCACTGCAACCATGCGCCGTGCGAAACAGTTTGTCCGGTTGCTGCTACCACTCACAGTTCCGAAGGACTTAACATGATGGCGTATAACCGTTGTGTGGGAACACGTTACTGTGCCAACAACTGTCCGTACAAAGTTCGCCGCTTTAACTGGTTCAAGTATTTTGATAATCCGCAGTTCGATTACAATATGAATGACGACATGGGTAAAATGGTTTTAAACCCCGATGTTGTTGTTCGTTCGCGTGGGGTTATGGAAAAATGTACCATGTGTGTTCAGAGAATTCAGTATGGAAAACTCGAAGCCAAGAAGTCGGGACGCCGCCCAAAGGATGGTGAAATAACCACCGCATGTGCCCAGGCATGTCCTACACACGCTATTACATTTGGCGATTATAACGATTCGCAGAGCAGGTTATCCGCGCAAGCGAAAGATGAAAGAGCATACCATGTACTTGAAGAGCTCAATGTGCAGCCATCTATTTATTATCAAACGAAAGTTAGAAATAAAAAAGCCGGCAGCGCAAAGGTGTAAGTGTTAAAGTAAAATAAATACGACTCAGAAATTATATTATGCATTACGAATCAGAATTAAGGGAACCGCTAATACTGGGCGATAAGTCGCTTCACCAGATTACCGAGGACGTATGCCGGCCCATTGAAGGCAAAGCCAATAAGTATTGGTGGATCGCCTTCACCATTGCATCCATGGCGTTGCTTTGGTGGGTTATAGCGGTGGGTTATACTGTTGGAACCGGACTTGGTGTTTGGGGATTGAACAAAACCGTTGGCTGGGCATGGGATATTACCAATTTCGTTTGGTGGGTCGGTATTGGTCACGCCGGCACACTCATTTCAGCGATTCTGTTACTGTTTCGTCAAAAGTGGAGGTTGTCGATTAACCGTTCCGCTGAGGCGATGACCATTTTTGCTGTAATATGCGCCGCGTCGTTTATTGTTTCACACATGGGACGGCCCTGGGTAGCTTACTGGCCACTTCCCTTAGCCAACCAGTTTGGTTCGTTGTGGGTAAATTTTAATTCACCACTGGTGTGGGACGTGTTTGCCATCTCAACCTATTTTTCGGTATCACTGGTATTCTGGTATACAGGCCTTATTCCCGATTTCGCCGCAGTGCGCGACAGGGCGCAAAAAGGTGCAAGAAAATTCTGGTATACTATATTAAGTTTCGGCTGGACCGGCACTGCAAAAAACTGGCAGCGCTTCGAAGAAGTTTCCCTGGTACTTGCAGGATTGTCGACACCCCTGGTACTCTCGGTGCACTCGGTAGTATCGATGGACTTCGCCACCTCGCTCGTTCCGGGTTGGCACACTACAATATTTCCTCCCTACTTCGTTGCCGGGGCTATCTTTTCGGGATTCGCCATGGTGCAAACACTATTAATTATCACCCGGAAGGTGTTAAACCTCGAAGACTACATTACCATTTATCATATCGATATGATGAACCGTATTATACTTTTAACCGGTTCAATAGTTGGTATTGCCTACATCACTGAATTTTTTATTGCCTGGTACTCGGGCGTTGAATATGAGCAGTACGCATTTATAAACCGCGCAACAGGTCCTTACTGGTGGGCCTACTGGAGTATGATGACATGCAACGTAATTACTCCGCAGTTGTTCTGGTCGGCAAAACTCCGCACCAGCGTATTCGCTACATTCTTTATTTCAATATTCGTAAATATTGGTATGTGGTTCGAGCGGTTTGTAATCATTGTAACATCGCTGCACCGCGACTACCTGCCTTCGAGCTGGACCATGTATTCACCAACGTGGGTTGAGGTTGGGATTTTTATCGGATCGCTGGGATTGTTTTTTGTTCCGTTCCTCTTATTTACCAGGTTCTTCCCGGTTATCGCCATGAGCGAATTAAAAACAATTGTTAAAAGTTCAAGTTCACAAGCTAAAAAGAAAGGAGCCCACCACCATGAGCACTAAGATGGCATACGGTGTTTTCGACGACGACGATGTTGTTTTGAGCGCGATACCAAAACTCAGAGAGAAAAATTTTAAGGTTACCGATGTAATTTCACCCTTTCCCATTCACGGACTCGATCCGGTATTGGGATTGAAGCGGACACGCATTTCAATTTGTGCGTTCCTGTATGGTATTACCGGAACCAGCCTTGCTTTGCTGATGATGTGGTACATGAATATTTTCGACTGGCCAATGGACATTGGGGGAAAACCAAGCTTTGCTTTGTATAAAAACCTGCCTGCTTTCATTCCGGTAACATTTGAGGTAACCGTATTGTGCGCGGCTCACGGCATGGCAATAACTTTCTTTCTGCGAAGCAAATTACTGCCCGGTGTCGAACCTCATGTTATTGACGACCGTATGGCCGACGACCGGTTTGTAATGTCGGTTGAAGTGAAAAATGATGCTGAGAAACTGGCTGCTCACGCTGCGTTGAAAGAGGTAGGCGCCATTTATGTAAAAGAATAACGGTTCAATTTAAAAGCAACTATTTGTGATGAATCCAAAAATATTTAAGCTGTCGGGAGTTGTGGTTATTTCGGTGATGACACTTATGCTGGCTTCCTGCGGCAAGGATCCCAACAAACCGGGACTCGAGTTCATGCCCGATATGTACCGGTCACCCGGATATAAAGCCTATTCGGTAAACGCTTTGTTTGCTGACAGCACTTCGGCCCGCCTGCCGGTTGCAGGTACCGTTCCGCGTGATTATACGTTTTTTCATTACCCCTCGTCGAACGAAGGATATGAAGCGGCAGGACGCGATTTGACGAATCCTCTTGAGATGAACGAACTGAATCTGGCCGCCGGCAAAAAACTTTATGCCGACTTCTGCATGCATTGCCACGGAGAATCCGGAAACGGTGACGGATCATTGATTGCTACCGGCAAGTTTCCTCCCCCGCCATCGTATGTAACGGGTGCGTCATCGAGGGGCGGACAAATGAAAGACCTTTCTGCCGGAAAGATTTTTCACACGATTACTTACGGAATCAACCTCATGGGGCCGCACGCTTCACAACTGAATCACGAAGAGCGCTGGAAAATTACCATGTATGTTCAACAGCTATCAAGCGTAAAAGCTGATACATCCGCAACAGCGGCAGCACAATAATATTAATCTTGTATAGAATCTATAAGAGCAATTAACTATGAATTATAATTTCACCCAAAAGAATAAAACCATTGCTTTTGTGCTGATGGCCATCGGGCTGGTTTCGGTGATAGCCAGTTTTGCAACGCATAATCACCAGGCGTGGTCGAACCTACTGCAAAACTCGTTTTACTTCCTTGGTATTGGCCTTGGCGGGACATTCTTTCTGGCGGTTCAATATACTGCCGAAGTAGGATGGTCGGTTGTGCTGAAGAGGATCCTTGAAGCTATGGGTCAGTTTTTGCCGGTTGCATGTATTTTTATGTTGATCGTATTCTTTGGAAATTATTTTGCCGCTCACAACGGAGGACATTATTTGTACCACTGGCTGCATGAAGAGCTCTATGATCCGGCGTCGGCAGAGTACGATGCTATTATTGCAGGTAAGGCGCCATTTCTGAACCTTCCGTTTTTTATTGCCCGTATGGTTGCATACTTTGTAATCTGGGTTGGCTTTACCATGGCCCTTCGTAAGCTATCGCTCAAGGAAGATGTTGAAGGTGGCACCGCGAATTATTTTAAAGCGAAAAAATACTCAACTATTTTCCTGGTTTTGTTTGCTGTTACCTCATCCACCTCCGCATGGGATTTTATCATGTCTATCGATACACACTGGTTCTCTACACTTTTTGGATGGTACACATTCGCAGGAATGTTTATCAGCGCACTGGCGGTATTGAATTTTACACTGGCTTACCTGGTAAAAAAAGGATACATGCCATTCATTACCGAACACCACCTGCATGACACGGGCAAGTTCATGTTCGCTTTCAGTATATTCTGGACATATTTATGGTTTGCTCAATTCATGCTGATTTGGTACGCCAACATACCCGAAGAGGTGACCTATTTCATGGTACGTCTCGAACATTACCGGGGATTATTCCTGGCTAACTTCCTCATCAATTTCATTGCTCCGTTCCTGCTGCTTATGACCCGCGATGCCAAACGTAAACTCGGAATGCTTATGACCATTTCAGTGATTCTGTTTGTGGGCCACTGGATTGATGTATTCCTTATGGTTACACCAGGTGTTGTAAAGGAAGCATGGCACATTGGCTGGATGGAGATTGGAACGACACTCGGATTCCTGGGAATGTTTATATATGTACTCCAGGCATCACTTGCCAAAGCTCCGTTGCTTCGTGAAAAGCATCCGTTACTGCAGGAAAGCCTCCACCATTCCATTTAATACGATTCAAGACATATAGTATTTAACGACAACCGAAAAACCGATATAAAATAGATGAACACCCTGATGATAATAGCCATGCTGCTGGGGTTACTGGTAGTAATCAGGCTCATGAATGTAGCACAACTGGCTTCTGTTTTGGCAGGAGAAGATGAAGAAGAAGAGCAAAAACGTCACAATACCATGAACGGTATTGGAATGATGTTGTTTATGGCACTGGGTCTTGGTCTTATGGTATACATGACATTCAAGTACCAGCCTTTCATGCTTCCCGAATCAGCATCGGCACATGGAGTGAAAACCGACTTTCTGCTAAACATCAACTTTGCTGTTATTGGTATTGTGTTTTTTTTAACCCAAATCGCTTTGTTTTGGTTTGTTTATAAATATCAGCACGATAAAAATAAACGTGCATTATTTTATCCCGATAACCATAAACTCGAAATTATCTGGACCGTTGTACCCACCATTGTTTTGTCGGTGTTAATTGTTACCGGGCTCAATGAGTGGAACAAGATGACCCAAAGTCATCCCGAAGATGGTATGAAAGTTCAGGTTTACGGTTACCAGTTTAACTGGATTGCACGGTATTCGGGCCCTGATAATACTCTGGGACGTTCGTTTTATAAACTCATATCCGACGACAATCCTCTGGGCATCGATTACAGTGATCCCGCTGCAGCGGACGACATTATTACCAAAGGTGCCGAAATGCGTTTGCCTAAAGGGGTTCCCGTTTTATTCCAGTTCAATTCACGGGATGTAATCCATTCGGCATACTTCCCCCACTTCCGTACACAAATGAACTGTGTACCGGGAATGAACACATCGTTTTATATGGAACCAACCATTTCAACTGCCGAGATGCGTAAAATAACCAAAAACGATAAGTTTGATTATGTGTTGCTGTGTAACAAGATTTGTGGCGTTGCACATTATAATATGAAGATGAAAGTAGTGGTTGATGATCCTGCAGATTTCAAGAACTGGCTTAAAGGTGAAAAGCCGGCTGTACCGGTTCCTGCGGGCGAAACAAAAGTTGCCGGCACCACTGAACCTGCATCAGCGGAAGTTACCGCTACACTATAGCATCATTAAAATTTAATATTCGTAAAGAACATCAATATACAGTAAGATGGAAGTTAAAGAAAGCAGTCATGCCGGCCACGATGTAAGTCATGCACATGATCACGGCCACGATCATGACCACCACCAAACGTTCTGGACAAAGTATGTGTTCAGTACCGACCATAAAATGATCTCCAAGCAGTTTTTGATTACTGCAATATTCATGGCGTTTTTAGCAATGGCCATGTCTATGATATTCCGTTTACAACTGGCCTGGCCCGACGAAACTTTCCCGTTTCTCGAAAGCCTGATCGGTAAATGGGGACAGGATGGAAGACTGGATCCCGGTTTTTACCTGGCACTGGTAACCATTCATGGAACCATTATGGTATTTATGGTATTAACCGGTGGGTTGAGCGGTACGTTCAGTAACCTGCTAATCCCGCTTCAGGTTGGTGCCCGTGATATGGCCAGCGGATTCCTGAATATGTTATCGTTCTGGTTCTTTGCCGCCTCGTCAACCGTTATGTTTGGTTCGCTGTTTGTTGAAGCCGGCCCCGCTTCGGGCGGATGGACCGTTTACCCGCCCTTATCGGCATTGCCACAGGCTATTCCCGGCTCAGGACTTGGAATGACCCTTTGGCTGGTTTCAATGGTATTATTTATTGTATCGGCCCTTCTGGGAGGTATTAACTACGTGGCCACGGTCATTAACCTTCGTACAAAAGGGATGTCAATGACAAGGCTGCCGCTTACTGTATGGGCATTCCTGATCACAGCCATTCTGGGTATACTTTCGTTCCCCGTACTGGTAGCTGCGGCGCTGTTGCTGGTATTCGACCGTAGTATGGGTACCAGTTTTTATCTGAGTGATATTTTCATAGGTGGTGTGCCGTTAGAGCACAGCGGAGGAAGTCCGATCCTCTATCAGCACTTGTTCTGGTTCCTTGGGCACCCTGAAGTTTATATCGTATTGTTACCAGCTCTAGGACTTGCGTCCGAAGTAATTGCAACCATGTCGCGCAAACCAATTTTCGGTTACAAGGCCATGATTGGTTCCATGTTGATAATCGCATTCCTTTCATTTATTGTTTGGGGCCATCATATGTTCGTTACCGGTATGAATCCGTTCCTGGGTTCGGTATTCGTATTTACCACGCTGCTGGTTGCTATACCTTCAGCCGTTAAGGTGTTCAACTACATTGCTACCGTTTGGAGAGCCAACATTGTTTTGTCGCCGGCCATGTTATTTGCCATTGGACTTGTCTCCTTTTTTATTACCGGAGGGTTAACCGGAATAATATTAGGTGACTCTGCGCTTGATATCAATTTGCACGACACTTATTTTGTTGTCGCCCACTTCCATATTGTAATGGGAAGTTCTGCCATATTCGGGATGTTTGCCGGCGTTTACCACTGGTTCCCCAGGATGTTTGGCCGTATGATGAATAAATCACTAGGATACATTCACTTTTGGCTAACAATTATATGTGTTTACGCGGTGTTCTTCCCAATGCACTTTATTGGACTTGCCGGTGTACCCAGAAGATATTATGCCAACACTGCCTATGAAGGTTTCGATCAGCTCATTAACATTAATGAATTGATTTCGGTGTTTGCAATGATTGCCGGGGTGGCACAGGTAATATTTGCGATAAATTTCTTCTATAGTATGTTTAAAGGGAAGCCGGCGCCTCAAAATCCCTGGAAATCGACAACACTGGAGTGGACGGCACCAGTTGAGCACCTGCATGGTAACTGGCCCGGAGAAATCCCAACCGTTCACCGCTGGCCCTACGATTACAGTAAACCCGGCGCCAAGGAGGACTTTATTCCGCAAACGGTGCCACATTCCGAAACCCCCGAATCGAACCGTCCCGAAGATCATTAACGCATGTATCATGCTATATTTATCAAGAGCCCTGTTTTATGACAGGGCTTTTTCTTTTTTACGAACTTTGGAATAATTTTCAACCCTGATACGTTTCTACATGATGAGGTTTCTGTTTGGTATCCTTATGTGTTTATTTTTTATACCGTCGGTTATATATGCCCGGTACAGCAACATATTCGAGTTCCCCGCCGATACACCACTGATTGGCTTAAAAGGAAAACCCAAGGTTTTTCTTACACTCGACAAAACCAGTTCGTTTGTTGGAGGAAAATCCGCATCAACCAATGAAATCAGGATTGGCCTGGAGTTTAAACGCAAGCTTCGAATTGGAGTTGGAGTAGGGTCTTTAACTTCAGATATTGTTGAAAAGCGAGTTTTACACCCCCCTAAAGTATTAAATGATTCTGTAGTTGATGTGCTACTATATCTCACATTTTTTTCAATAAATGGTGAGTATATATTTTATGATAGTAAAAGGTGGCAAATAACTATGCCGATTGGTGTAAATTTCGGCTCTTCTTATTTTGATCATTTCGGAGAACGGTTTGATGAGGGTGGCGTATTGCTTTTAACAGGGCAGGGTGTTGCCACTTATCGCATATTACGATGGGTTGGTTTAAGCGGCGGGGTTGGCTTTCGCCAGATGTTAATCAGTAATTCAAAGGTGGAAGAGTCGTTCAACTCACCCGTGTATGTTTTTAAGATTCGGATTTTTCTTGGAGAAGTTTATAAATCGGTGTTTCCCCGGGGTATATCAGGCAAAAGGAATCCCCCTTATTCGAATCAGTACTGGGATTAAGTCCGCACGGGTTTAATTTCCCGGCTTGGTATGATATTTTAATGTATCTTTAATTCAGCGGAGCAAATTGCTGAAGGAAGGCCCAATATTTAACTTTATAAATTAGTGCGTTATGAAAATCTGGTTCAGCGATTACCGGTTAAACGACATTTTATTTCTCAGTAAAAACAATATGCTCGAGCACCTGGCTATTGAGATAACCGAGATAGGAGATGATTACATCAAGGGAAAAATGCCTGTTGATCAACGCACCGTTCAGCCTATGAATATTTTACATGGCGGAGCTTCGGTGGCTTTAGCCGAATCACTGGGAAGTATCGGTTCATATCTTACAGTTGACCCGCAAAAGTATCATTGCGTGGGAATGGAGATTAATGCAAATCATTTACGACCGGTATCATCGGGGTTCGTTTATGCCATAGCCAAACCCATTCATCTCGGAAACAAAACACAAGTTTGGGCCATTGAAATAACCGGTGAGTCGGGCAAATTAATTTGCGTGAGCCGTATTACTATGGCAGTAGTTGAGAAAAGATAATGTTCCCGTTAACGAACTATTTTCATCTCATCAATCAGGCGTCTGCAACCCGCAAATTTGTCGATTATAAATAGGGTATACCGGACATCGATCGAAATGTTCCTGCATTGTTCAGGGTCAAAATCGATATCGCTCATGGTCCCTTCCCATACCCGGTCGAAGTTAGTTCCGATTAGTTCTCCGTTAGCGTTAATAACAGGACTACCTGAGTTGCCACCTGTAGTATGATTCGAGGCAACAAAGGCAACAGGCAGGGTTCCGTTATAGGCGTATTCACCAAAATCTTTGGTTTCGTAAAGTACTTTTAACTTTTCCGGAACCTCGAACTCCTCAACCGAAGGATCTTCTTTTTCCAATATCCCTGAAAGGGTAGTATAATAATGATAGGTAACCGCGTCTCGTGGCGTATACCCGTTCACTTGCCCGAACGCCACTCGCAAGGTAGAATTTGCATCAGGATAAAATTTGCGGTCGGGGAACATTTCCATTTGTGCTGCCATGTATAAACGGTTCAACACCGAAAACCGGTTGTTTAGTTTCGTAATATCCGATTCCAGCATGCTGGTATAAATACTCCGGAATGCCAGCGCAAGCTGAAAAGCAGGATCATTTAACAGTTTTTTCGACGATTTTGAACTGAATCCCGATAGCAGTGATTGAACACGAATCGAGTCGGCGAAGGCCGATCGTGTAAAGAGGATATTGGCATACGCATGAAAATCTTTCTTATGCTTGGTTGCAATTTCAGTGAGCAATTTTGGATGATAAGCCGGATCGACGTCATTGATATATAACGACATCATGGAAGCAAAGAGTTTTTTATCGGTTTCCAGGTCGAAGTCCCGGTAAAAACCGCCGGCACCTTTCAGCAGGCGTTCCGCTTCTTCGGCAATTGCTTTTTCATCGGCAGGCTTCGCGGTAACCAGATTAGCCAGTTTGTTAAATGCAAGGGCGTATTTTAAAATCTCGGTTCCGAATGCGGCTTCATTAATATAATCAAGGGTTTTCGATAAAGGGGCATGCTGCTTATAGGATTGTTCAAAGTCATTCATGAGCGTACTATATTCCGTTTTATTTTCTTTTTGTACCCATGCCTTGAAGTCGGTTTCCGCTTTTTGTTTTTCTTCGAGTGTGTTCAGTCGTTTTAGTCCTTTTAGTTCGCCCTGCCACTTTTTCCAGGCATTGGCAATGGATGCCTGCTTGGCGGCATACTGTATCCGCAACTTTTCCGATGAACGCATGGCAGCGTCAATAATTTCGAGTCTTTCGGTACGTATTTTAATACGTGCCGGATTGTTCACTTCAATAATATTTTTTATCGCGAAGGATGGAATGTATTGCGTGGTTCTCCCCGGGAAACCAAATACCATGGTGAAGTCGCCCGGTTGTACCCCCTTAATTGACACCGGAAACGAATAACGGGGTATAAAAGGTTTGTTATCGGCCGAGTAGGGTGCGGGTTTATTGTCTGTTCCGGCATACACTCTGAATAACGCGAAGTCACCCGTATGCCTGGGCCACATCCAGTTGTCGGTATCGCCACCAAATTTCCCGATAGAGGATGGGGGCGCGCCAACCATTCTTACGTCGTTAAAGGTTTCGGAAACCATTAAAAAAAACTGGTTGCCATTAAAGAAAGGTTTTATGCTCGCGCTGTAATGGGTTCCTTCAGTTGCCGATTTTTCGATGCGCGACGAAAGTTCCTTAATTTTTGCTTCGCGTTCAGCTTCCTGCATGCTGGGGGTAAGATGTGGTACGATTTTATCAGTTACATCTTCTATGCGAATGATAAAAGTTACCGACAGGCCCGGACAAGCCAGTTCCTCCTGTTGAGTATGGGCCCAAAAGCCGTTTTTAAGATAATTTTTTTCAACCGAACTGTGCGATTGGATTTGTGAAAATCCGCAGTGATGATTGGTCAGCAGCAATCCCTGGTTCGAAATAATTTCACCGGTGCACCCACCGCCAAAAAGCACTACGGCATCTTTCAGGCTTGAACTATTTACACTGTAAATATATTCTGCATTAATTTTCATGACACGTGCTTTCATTTCGCTTTCATTGAGATGTTTTAAAAAAATAGTCAGACACATGCCCTCGTCGGCTACGGCGGAGAGGCGTGCAATCAGAAGCAACATCACTACAAAATATCTTTTCATACGTGTTCGGATTAAACTGGTAATTAAACAAGGTAAATAAATCAAAAGGGACAACCCTTAAGTTGTCCCCTTCAAAAATACAATATTCTAAATCAATTTAGCTGGTTGTCCGCTATCCGCATGATGATGTTGACAGGCACTTAAAAGAGGGGTTGCCTTATCAATCGTTTGCAATATTGTGGCCCGCGGCAGGTAATACTCAGAATGGCAGGTCGTTATCCGGACCTCCGGAAGAGGAATTGCTGTTGTCGAAATTAGGTTCGGCAAAGGCGGGGATATTACTGTCGGCAGCTGGCTGGCCCGAATTGTTCATGGCTTCAATGCGCCAGGCTTTTACATCGGTATACCACCGTCCGTTATATTCTCTTGATTCAACATTAAATGCCACTTTTACCTGGGCACCGGGCGCTATATTGCGCAAAATATCGGTCTTGTCGCCCCAGGCCATTACACTGAGTTTTTTCGGGTAATTTCCATCCATATATTCAAGGATGAATGATTGCTTTTTCCAGGGGCCATTTTTGCCTTCTCCGGTTTCGGGTTGTAAAATTTCGGAAACTTTACCGGTAATTTCTAATGCCATGATAGTCTTTTCGGTTAATAAATGAATATTTTTTAGATGAATGCAAGATACAACAATTTAAAAAAACAGGTGAGGCTGTTGACAATTTAAGCAATTATAAACGTTTGTTATCAGTTGCCTCATTTCCAGTAATTTTAACAGGACGCATGAGTGCCGGGCACCAAAGCAGCCATTCGGGCGTTTGAATTGATACATTTGTTCTCATGAAATTTAAAGTAATTTGTTTGCTGATTTTAGTTGTGGTTCAACATACTGCATTATCGCAGCCTGTCCGCAAAGGTTCTATGCGAAAGCCGTTTGAGTTTTCACAGCAGTTTAAACATGCCGCCGGTGCCGGAGTTTCATTTTATTCCGTTCTCAAAGTGGATGAGCCTGTATTTCATGTTGCGTATAATCCCAGCCTTAGCCTAACCAGGGCGTGGTCCGATTTTTCGGTAGCACTGGCTTCGCAGCTTACAGGCGGCTATCATTTTAATTCAACCTTTGATGATACCTCGTTTGTTCATGCATCGTTTCCATTATTTTTGGAACTGAACTTTGGTCACAATGCCTCAAAAGATTTTTACAGCGACCTGGGATGGTTTGCCGGAGCCGGCTATTCATACAATCTGTTTAAGGAAAAGTGGAACCATGGTCCGGTGGCAACCATTGGTGCCCGGGGATTTGTTTTTGGCCCATCGTTTACGTTACGCTACAGCCGGTATTTTGCAATACAGGACGAAGATGTTTCGTTGCACAACCTGACACTACTGCTGAATATCGGAAAATATTTTGAGCAGGTAAAGATGAATAATAAAATAAGCAGGTTTTCAAACGGGTTCAGGAAAAGATAACCAGGCAACCCAGGGAGGTATTTATTCAGCGTTGTTCAACAACGTGATTCGCTAGAGCAGCTCCACCGAGTTTTTTATGAAGCGGGTAAGCTCTTCGCCTTTCAATAAGTTCTGCGAAAGTAACGCAAGGTCTATGGCTTGTTTCATTTTGGCCGACTGAACACTCTCATCACCCTCCGACAACAATTTACTCATAAGCGGATGGTTTGTGTTAACCACTACGTTATAGTTTTCTTTCATACCTCCCATGAAGTCAAGTGAACCACCTGCAGCAGCCATCTCTTTCATCCTGCGCATAAATTCAGGCCGCGTAATAATAACCGGCTGGTCGGATGGCTGAAGATGTTCGAGCATGATGGCAAACTGTTGCTCAGGTACGCTTTTTTGCGCCAGTACTTTCAAGTCGTCTAATTGCTTTTCAGTTAAAACCGAAGTGGCGGTTTCTTCGCGCTTAATAAGTTTTTCGGTGGTGTCGGCATCAACACGAATGAATGAAATATTTTCATTTTTCGATTCCATGGTATTAATAAAGTGTGAATCGAGCGGCCCTTCAAAAATTAATACATCATAACCTCTTTCTTTAGCCGACTCAATAAACGCATGCTGATCGTCGGTGTTTGATGTGTAAATAAATACCACCTTTCCGTCTTTGTCTGTTTGCAAAGCGCTCACTTTATTCTTGTATTCTTCGAGCGTCAGAAAGTCGTTGCCGGTGTTTTTGAAGAGGCAAAATTTTGCGGCCCGGTCATAAAATTTTTCGTCGGTCATCATGCCATATTTAATAAACACACCTATGTCGTCCCACTTGGCGGCAAAATCGTTTCTGTTTTCCTTAAAAATCTCCTCAAGCCTGTCAGCTACCTTCCTTGTTATATAAGAACTGATTTTTTTAACATTTGAATCGCTTTGCAAATAGCTCCTGGAAACATTGAGTGGAATATCAGGTGAGTCAATTACACCGTGCATCAGCATCAGGAATTCGGGAACGATTCCTTCTACCGAGTCGGTAACAAAAACCTGGTTTGAATAAAGATTGATTTTGTTTTTCTGTACTTCAATATTTTTTTTCAGTTTTGGGAAATACAATATCCCCGTAAGGGTAAAAGGATAATCAACGTTCAGGTGTATGTGAAAAAGCGGATCTTCCGAATAGGGGTATAATTCTTTGTAGAAGTTTTTATAATCCTCATCTTTCAGGTCTGCGGGCTTGCGGGTCCATGCGGGTTGGGTATTATTCACTTTCTTTCCTTCGTACCTGATTTCAACCGGAAGGAACCTGCAGTACTTGTTTAACAGCGTTTCGATACGATGCGTTTCTAAAAACTCAGCCGACTCCTCATTGATATGCAGGATTACATCGGTTCCCCGTTCTTCGCGCACCGCATCCGAAATCGTGTAAACCGGACTGCCGTCACATTCCCATTTTACCGCTTTGCCTGGCTCGCTTTCGCGGAAGGAGCGGGTAACGATTTCAACTTTTGAAGCTACCATAAACGACGAATAAAAACCCAGTCCGAAATGACCGATAATATTCGCCGAATCCATTTTATCCTTGTACTTCGACACAAACTCCTCGGCTCCCGAAAAGGCGATCTGGTTAATATATTTTTCTATTTCGTCGGCTGTCATGCCTACACCCCGGTCTGAAATGGTAAGGGTTTTGGCTTCCTTATCGAGCTTGACCTCAATGAAAAGCTCGCCCGTTTCACCGCTGAACTCGCCCGCCGAAGATAAGGGCTTTAGTTTTTGAGACGCATCTACAGCATTGGAAACCAACTCTCTAAGAAAAATTTCGTGGTCTGAATAGAGAAATTTCTTAATGATTGGGAAAATGTTTTCTGTTTGAACATTGATTTTACCGGTTGACATGAGTTTATCGCATTTTTTGGTTTGGGAGTGCAAAAATACGCAGTAAAAGGTACATTTTGCCACTTCCGGTGAGCCATTTTCGTCATATCAAAGTCTGAATAACCGGTATATGTTGCCCGGGTTATTTTGGAGAACTGTAAAAATATTTTACATTTAGAGTTCTAATTATCACGCAATTTCGCCCAACCCATAACAAAACCGTAATCATTATGAAAAAAATCAGGTTTGCTCATTTTAACAGGATGCAAAGTAGAGGTTGGAGTTGCATCGGAATTTCAACCTTTCTGCGATACCTGCAATTGATGGTTATAGGGTTTTTGTCAGCCGTAACAATGCCGGCGCAGGCACTAAATTTTACTATTATCGAAAGCACTTCGGCCAATGCGGGCCACGACATGGACACGGAATGGTTTCAGTTATTAAACTCTTTGGGACATGTGCCGGTAATATTGCCTCAGACCACTCTGGATAACAATACATTTTTCGCTACTACCGATGTGTTGATTATTTCATCAGGAGTTATTTCATTACCCCCAAACCGGGTGACCACCATATTACAATTTTTACAAACCGGCAAACCGGTTTACCTGCAGTCCGAATACCTGGCATCCTATTCTTCTAACCAGGCCTTTGCCAGTCTGGTAAGTTCGCTGGGCGGGTTTTTTACCTGGAGCACCGCCTTCACCGGCGATTTACAGCCAATGAACGTTTTAGGAACCTATGCCACTACCAACAATATTGTTCCATCAATTGGTTATTTCTGGTATTCGGTTTCGGGTTATGGCGATTGCAATGTATTCAATGTGCTTGAATATGGCGGAGGTTACCATGGGTTTCAATATGTGCCGTCTAACCCGTTGTGGGGTTCCATTATTACTACTGCCGACCAGGATTGGGTAAGGGCCACAACGAGCCCTGCTCTCATGGCTAACATTATAACTCATCTTATCACACCGCCACTTCCGGTTTCCACATTTTCGGTCAATCTCGGTAACGATACCACTTTGTGCCAGGGAACAAGTCTGATACTCGATGCCACCATTCCGAACGCGACCTACCTTTGGCAGAATAATTCAACAGCTCCTGTAATTACCGTTACCCAGCCCGGAACATACTGGGTGCAGGTAAGTCAAAACGGGTGTACGGCTACCGACACCATTACCGTTAGCTTTACTCCCCCTCCGGTGGTAGCCCTTGGTAACGACACAACACTTTGTTCAGGCGGCTCCGTTTCACTAAATGTTTTCACACCCGGCGCCACCTATCTCTGGCAGGACAGTACCACATCCCCTTTATACCAGGTAACCCAATCCGGCGTGTATTGGGTAGCTGTCAATTCAGGAGGCTGTGTTGCAATTGACTCCATAACAATAACGTTTACGCCTGTACCGGTAGTTTCTCTTGGAAACGACACATTACTTTGTGATGGCGACTTGTTGTTACTTGATGCATCCGTGATTAACGGAACTTATCAGTGGCACGATGGCTCGGGCGGTCCCGGATTTACAGTTACCCAGTCGGGTACATATTGGGTTACCGTTACCGTTAATAATTGCAGTGCCGCCGATACCATTGTTGTAAACTTTAACCCGGTTCCTGCCGTAAGTCTTGGGAACGATACCACCTTATGCCAGGGTGAATCGTTGTTGCTGGATGTTTCCATGGCCGGGGGAAGTTACCTGTGGCATGATAACACTACCACACCTCAGTATACCATAACTCAGCCGGGAATGTATTATGTACAGGTTACCGTTGGAAACTGCTCTTCAACCGATACGCTGATTGTTGATTATACCCAGCTGCCACAAGTGTCGCTTGGTAACGATGTTACCTTGTGCCAGGGTGAAACATATACTCTCGATGCAACTACGCCAAACGCAACCTATTTATGGAACAACAACTCCACTTCACCGGTATTGGTTGTCAGCCAGGCCGGAATGTACTGGGTTCAGGTAACAGTGAATAACTGCAACGCCTCCGACACCATTATGGTAAATTATAATTCCCTGCCTGTTGTAAGCCTCGGAAATGATACCTTGCTGTGTGATGGCGACCAGTTGCTGCTGGATGCTACCCAGAACAACGCCACTTATTTGTGGAGTGATAATTCATCACTGGGTTCTGTAACGGTTACTCAATCGGGATCATACTGGGTACAGGTAACAGTAAACAACTGCACTTCGTCCGATACCATTCAGGTGTTGTTTAACCCGCTTCCGGTGGTTGATCTGGGCGCCGATGTTACATTATGTACGGGAGAGTCATTAACCCTGGATGTCACGCAAGCCAATGCCACCTATCAGTGGAATACCGGTAGCAGTCAATCATCAATATTAGTAACGCAACCCGGTAATTATTGGGTTATGGTAACATCAGCCAATTGTTCGTCGTCCGATACGGTTGCTGTAAATTTCAACCAGGTTCCACTCGTATTTTTAGGCAACGATACTTTGCTTTGCGATGATGATAATCTGGTTTTAAATGCAGGCAATGAGGGTGCGGCATTTCTTTGGCAGGATGGTTCAACCGGTCAGGAGTATGTGGTAACGGCACCGGGTATATACTTTGTTGAAGTAACTCTGGCGGGATGCATGAGTTCCGATTCTATTGCCATCAGCGCCGAAAATTGTTTGGTAGTAATTGAAATGCCCAATGTATTTACACCAAATGGCGATGGCTACAACGACACTTTTCATCCCCTGTTGTATGAGGGTATAACTACAGCAACGCTGATAGTATTTGATCGTTGGGGTAAATTATTATTTGAAGACAAAAATATTACAACCGGTTGGAACGGGAAGTTTAACGGCGCCGATTGTACCGATGGAACTTATTTCTGGATGGTAAACTACACCGACAGAAACAATCACAGCGATACACTAAAGGGTACGTTAACTTTAATCAGGTAGCAAATTGATTCCTGAAGCGGTGAATGAAGCCTGGCTAATCGGTAACAATCAGTTTGCCGGATACGGAATAATTTTGTCCGCTTACAATAACAGAATAGGAGCCAGGGGCCAGGTTATTCCTTTCAAATAGGATTTTTGTTGTATTTACTTTTTCACTGTATACGATCGAACCCGAATGGTTATAAATTTGCATTAACCCCGGCTGCGGACTTAATGAATGGGGTAATTCAATGGTACAATGATGTTGCATTGGGTTAGGGTAAACGGAAAGGATTAAATTTTTTACCGGTGAATCATGTATCGAAGTAGTGCTGTCCTCAGGATGATACTCCCAGAAATCCTTTTTCATAACACCGGCGGCAATGCCATCGTACCCGGTTCCAGCGTATCCGTAATTTCCAATGGAAAACTGCGTGGCTTCCTCCCGCTGGCCACCTCCAAAATCAGCTTTGATGGTCCAAATATTTGATGAAGGATCATATTGATAAAAGTCATCATGATAAATACCAAATGATGACCCCATCCCCATATACCCCATGTTTCCTATTGCCATGGCAGATGCTTCACGTCGTGGTACACCCGGGAATGCGGCTAACTGGGTCCAGGTGTCGGTAAGCTGATCCCATGCCCAGAAGTCGTTCATCATGGTAGCGCCATTGCTTCCCGTGCCAATGTAACCTTTGGTTCCTATAGAGAATCCGCAAGCAAATGCGCGTGGCCCTGCCGGCATGCTGGTTTTTTGCGTCCACGAATTGGATGCCGGATCATATTCCCACAGGTCATCAAGAGTGACAGCTCCGGTTCCTGTTGCAATGTATCCTTTATTGTCGATAGAGAATCCTACTGCGCCCTGCCTGGCTCCTCCCGGAAAGGGTGCCATTTGAGACCATGCATTTAAAAACGCGTCATATTGCCACAACTGCGCACCCGATGGTGCCGACAGGATATAACCGAAGTTGCCAATACTGAATGAGGCCGATTCAACAATACCATTACCACCGTAGTTAGCTTTTTGGGTCCATGTATTTAAAAGCGGGTCATACTCCCACCAGTCGGTTGAATAAACCCCGGTATACCCTGTTCCAAGATATCCTTTTCCGCCAATGGAAAATCCGGTTGCATCGGCACGGTTAACTCCACCGAAATCAGCTTTCTGGGTCCAGTAGTCAGAGAAAGAGTATATAGGAAACAATAAGTTTAAAATAATCAGGGTTGAAATTGTTTTCATTTTTGTTCGGGATGGCTCTGTCAAATGTATTATTTTATATTGGAATTTTAAATGTAGAGTCTAATTTATTCTTGATTTGTAATGATCGCAGTGTGGCGATTAGTATTGTTTAAATCAAAAAATGTTACTTTTACTTATTGTCTAGCCTAACACCTATTATGTCAAAAAGAATTTACATATTGAGTTTTCTTGAATGTATGATGGTATTTTCTACTCTGAAGGCTCAGACTACATTGGTTGGGATGACTTCAAGAGGTGGGGCCTATGGTATGGGGACTGTGTTTAGCATAATTCCAGGTGATACTACGTTACTTCATCACCATTCTCTTTATTCGGCAACCCCGGGCAGCCAGCCTGAATATACTCATCTGACTCAGGCTTCCAACGGCAAACTTTATGGGATGACCAGCTTTGGCGGTATCCACAACAAAGGAGTCATTTTTGAATATTCGTATACAACTAATACATATACCCGTTTATATGATTTTAACGGCATAAATGGAGGCTTTCCTCACGGATCACTGACAGAAGTTACTCCGGGCAAATTATACGGTATGGCAAGAGGTAACGGCATTTCCAGTGATGGGGTAATTTTCGAATACGATTATATCAATAACACCTACTCCAAGAAGTTCGACATGACAACCAATAGTGGAGTTTCTCCGTTCGGAACTTTGATAAAAGCTTCTAATAATAAACTTTATGGAATGAATTATGGATGGGGTGCCTTTGGCAAAGGGACAATTTTTGAATTTGATTACTTATCAGGAATCTTTACAAAGAAGGTAGATTTTGACGGCGCTAATGGAGCCGGTGGTTTAAGTGCCTTAACAGAAGCCTCTAACGGTAAATTATATGGAATGACACTTAATGGCGGACCCTCCAATGAGGGAGTGATTTTTGAATTTGATTATGTTTCCGGAGCTTATACAAAACTATTTGATTTTGGCGGGAACAATGGTGTCAATCCCTTTGGCTCTTTGCTAGAAGCTTCAAATGGCAAACTTTATGGCCTTACGTATGAGGGGGGCTGGTACAACAAAGGTGTTCTTTTCGAGTACGATTATGCTTCAAATACTTTTACCAAAAAGCAGGATCTTCAGCTTCCTACAGGGGGAAATCCCCATGGATCACTCATTGAGGTTAACGGATTGCTGTATGGTGTGACTTCAGAGGGCGGAACAAATGGCAAAGGCGTGCTGTTTGAATATGATGTTGTTTCAAATATATACACAGTAAAAGCCAACCTGTCCGGTGGAAACGGGAACTCACCGCGCGGATCGCTAGTTGAAGCAGGTAATGGCAAACTTTACGGACTTACATATGCCGGAGGAGCCTTCGGCAAGGGTGTTATTTTTGAGTTTAATATTTCTACAAATTCATATATCAGGAAAATAAGTCTCAACAGTAGCGACGGAAGTATGCCTAAAGGATCACTGATGCAAACAACCAATGGTAAGTTATTTGGTATGACCTCGGAAGGTGGCACTTCTAACAAAGGAGCAATTTTTGAATTTGATCTTGATTCGGGAATATATACAAAACGACTTGATATTACAGGTTGTTCAGGCGATACACCTTACAGTTCACTCATCCAGGCTCCAAACGGAAAGTTTTACGGAGTGACAATAAATGGCGGTACCTACGATGAAGGTATCTTTTTTGAGTATGACTCTGTTGCAAATATCTGTATCAAACTGAATGACTTTTGGTTCAGTGAAGGTCGCAACCCATATGGCACACCAACATTGGCTGCTAACGGTAAAATCTATGGCACATCAATTAATGGAGGTGCAACTGCCGGTTGTGGTGTGATTTACGAACATAATTATGTAACCGGAACTTATACCAAGAAAATGAACCTGGTCGGCGGTCAGGGAGGTTGCCACTCTTTTAGCTCACTGGCAGAGGCAAATGGAAAACTTTATGGGATGACTAATTATGGAGGCCTTTATAGTGATGGCGTTATTTTCGAATATGATTACAATACCAATACCTACCAGAAGAAAAAGGATTTTGATAATACCAACGGTGCATTGCCACATGGTTCTCTAATAAAAGCATCCAACAATAAGCTTTATGGGATGGCTACCTATGGAGGCCTTTATGGTGATGGCGTTATTTTCGAATATGATTACACATCCAATGTACTCATCAAACTGGTTGATTTCGATGGAATGAACGGGAAATTCCCGTTTGGGTCGCTCATGCAGGCCTCCAATGGTAAGTTATATGGAATGACAAAAGAAGGCGGTGCTTACAACCAGGGAGTAGTTTTCGAGTACGACTATTCTTCATATACTTTAACCACCAAACTAAACTTATCGGATACCATTGGCAGTTATCCCGAATACGGTCACCTTATTGAAGTTAATCTGACTCCATTGAGTTTGAACAATTTCAGTCATGAATTTAAACCTCTGATTTATCCCAACCCTGCAGGTGATAAGGTAACCGTTGAATTTACTTCGAATAAAAATATTGATTTAATGACGATCAGTTTTACTGATATTTCAGGCCGGGAAATTTTGAGTAATGAGCATGCGGCTACTAGTGGTCTCAACCGTTTTGAATTTGATATCAGCGCTTGTAAGGCAGGCCTGTATTTGCTGCATATAACCGATAAAGAAGGAAACTGGTCGGTCCATAAAATAGCTGTAAAGTAATACTCGCCTCATTTTTCAAAACCTTCTTTATTTTTTACAACGGAGGAACTGAATTAACGGAGGTTAACAAGAGATATATTTTTTACAAATAAACCTCCAACTAAAAAAGCAGCACCGAACGGTAGCTGCTTTTTCAAATTTTGCCTGAAATTTATTTCATCGTCAGTTTATCAATATCGTTATTCACCGAAAGTATCAGCAGGCAGGTTGCGGTGCAAAAAACCGGACTGGTAATGCAATGGTGTCCGCTCCAGCTGCCATCGTTATTTTGAATGGCCAGTAACCGGCCGCTCGTTTTATCATACCACTTTTTCCAGTCAGCATCATTACTCATAATCATTCCTTCACCCGTTTGCAGATAACTCAGGAATTCCTCACCGCCATTGTTTCCAAAGCCCGTCAAAACGTTATCATCCTGTGCCAGTTTTTTAGCCGACTTGTTTACCTGATATGCTGTAGAATATTTTCGTGCCTGCGACTCACTTACCCCTGCTTTGCGCAGATTATCCACAGTGATTTCAGCATCCTTTATTTTTCCCTCACGTTTAGCTTGCTGTACAATGTTTTTAGCTTCGGCGGTTTCTTTTGCCGATGCCCTGGTTGAGCCCGAAACGGAATAAAGAACTATTCCTGCTGCCGATTCCGTTACTACATCGTTGGTAGAAGGAGTAATGTTGCCTTTTTGATAATCGCGTGAACTGTCAAGTATTTCTTCATCAACTTCGATACCTGCCGATTGGGCGGTTTCCAGTGCGCTTGAAGCAAACGATGACTGCAATACTCCGGCCCAACCACTTCCTTTCTGACTGCCGTTAGCCGACTGGCCATCTTCAATTTTGTTGACACATTTTTGAATAGCCCTTTTAACCCGCTTTTTCAATTGTGGATCGTGATCGAGTTCCGAAATGATATTACTCAGGAACTGGGAAGTTAACACCACATCGATGTTAGCACCCAGCTTCGACTGGGGCTGAGTGCCGGTGAGATTGGTAATGTTCAGCGATGCATCATCAGATTCTTCTACCGATTCAAGTAAAAAGTTGAACGCTTTACGAAGATTGTTTGAGTACTTGCCCTGCTTAAGTGTTGTGCCGCCACGCTGAATGGCCATGGCTGCCATGGATGTTGTAGCCGGATCCGACTGTACCGCATGTGGGTCGCGGTTGCGTTGGTTGCTGCGACTGCCGGCGCCCCAGCCGCCATCGGGTTGTTGGGCTTCACTGAGCCAGTCGAGCCCATGTGAAATTGACGACATTACCTTGCCGGGGATTTTGTAATAGAATCCCTGGTTTACACCTTCTCCCTCAAAAGCTGTTTTAAACACGCAGCCCTTTGAAATGGGTTTTTTCTCAAGAGTTTTAATTTCTTTAACCGGTTCCAGAGGAATTTTTGCAGGTTCCGGTTTTTTGATTGGTTCTGCAGGTGCCGATACCTTTATTAAAGGTGTTTTCTTACTGGATAATCCTGCCGAAATTAATGTTAATGAACCAGTGGCTAGCATCAGCCCGGTAATGATGAGATGTTTCGTTTTCATAATAATGGTGTTTTAAAGATTTACCATTATTAGATGAAAAGCCTTTTAGATTTCCATAAACCGGAAAAAAATATCAAAAAATTTACGGATTCAAATACTGCAGCAACGATTCCGTGAGGCGTGAGGCCACAACGCGATTGCCTTCTACCGATAAATGGCAGTCATCGAGATACAGTTTTTCCATTTTGCCGTCCTGGTAGCTGCGCAGCGCCGAGGTAACTTCAATATAAGGTATCTCCCTTTGATCGCAGTAATTCCGTATCTGGTTGTTTGTAAGTTCCGATTTTTCCGGATCCTGGATAAGTACCTCAACTTCGAGGGGCACATATGAAATCAAAAATTCAATGTTCTCACGTTTGCAAACAGCATGAATCTCGTCGAGATACTTTACCGTAAGGTCCCATTCTTCGCCGGGAATGGATGAGGCGGTAGGCAGTAAATTATTAGGTACCCCCGACTTTAATTTATAATAATTATATTTTTCGGCAAATAACAAATACAATGCAGAATTCTGCTGAAGAAATGATTTTACTGAAAATGATTGTTGTGCCTGGGCCGATGCTATATTTTCGGCCGCCGGCTTTAACATGTCCATGTTTCTTTTAAAATCATTGAAACACATTTGCAGGCAAACCATATCGGGCTTTAAGGGCAGAATAAAATTATTCAGAACCTGTATCTGATCAATGGTTGCATGACCCGATACCGCGAAATTTATTGTTTCTGCTTTCAGTCCCTTTTCATTTAAATATTTTTCAATCAGGTTAGTGAAGCGGTCGTTCGTTTCAACACCAAATCCTTCGGTTACACTATCACCAATAAAAGCGATTCGTTTCTTCCCGTTTTTAACCGTATCGGGATTACGCTCGCGAAAGCCCATTTTATTCGTAACAAAAATAATGTCCCTGGCTGAGGTAAAAGTACTGTCGGGTACCCTCCGGTATCCCACCCTGCCACCATAAAGGGTTTTGGTATCCATCAGTACTCTTCCATCGAGGTAACTCGACCAGGTCTTTGACAATTTGGCCTGCCGGACTATTACCTCCGCCAGTCCCAGCGCAACGGCAGTAGAAACAAGCATCAGCATGCCGTTTATAAATAACTTTTTAATGGTATTCATTCCGGCAAAATAAAGAAATAATTTCCATGCAAGGAATATTCAGATGAAATCAACCTTTATAAGGCAGGATGACTGTAGAAAATAATCAAATCGGGTAACGGTAACAAAATATGTCACATGATTCTCGATGACGAAATCGTTATATCGGCATGCTTCCACGCTTCATGGAACCGTGACTGTGTCTCGCGGAACTTTTCCTGCTGCCCTGTTTTTTCATAAACGTTCATCAGTCCGCGCAGGGCCCAGCCATTTTCACGGTATGTTTTCAGGTCCTGTGTATATACATCCATGGCTTTGTTGTATTTACCACCTTCAACCAAAACGGCTCCCAGATGATGTCGCACCGAAAAAAACCAGTCGGGAGGTTCATCATAATTCAGTGCATCTTCAATGGCTACAGCTTTTTCGAGCAGAATTACCGCCTGGTCATATTTTTTTTGCCGGGCATGAATTTCTCCATCCAGAACATACATGGCTATCTCACACAAATCATAAATACTGTTTATCCCCCAAATGGTAAGTTCCCGGATGGTGGTGTCTTTTACAATCTCCCGAATGTTACCAAGGTGCTTGTTGGCTTCTTTAATTTGATTATCCGACAAGCTGGCCATGCCCTGCGCATAATGCCATATCACCGACGGATATTTCAATTCAGGGTCGGGAGCTTTAGATTTTTTTATATCATCCCACAACCCCAGTTTCACCTGAACGAACCAGGGGATACTATAATAATGCTGAAGCGTTGACCATGCCGGTTCGAGCATCAGCTTTTTATGCGCATGCCAGGAGGTGGCGTTTGCTCCAATCACAGCTGCTTTACTTTCGCCGCTGAAGGTGGCACAAGCCGAAATGAAATGATAATTGTGCGGATAATATGCCAGCGGATAAACCCCCTGTGCATGACAGGCCTCGGTATAAAGGCTGTCAACTTCAACGGCTTTCTGGTTTGCCACCACACCGTCATGATATCTGCCGGTGCGGATATAGGTATGCGATGGCATGTGAACCAGGTGTCCGGAGCCGGGAACCAGATCGCGTAATAAATCGGCACTGGCCATGGAACGTTCGGCAGTATTCGACATTTCAACGGCATGTATGTAAAAATGGTTGGCGCCGGCATGGCGCGGGTCATTTTTGATTGCGTTCTCTAGTACTTCAATAATCTCCGGTGTCCATGGTTGTGCTTCACCGTTTTTGGTGAACAGATTCCATGGGTGGAGGTCCATCAGCGACTCAGCATATAATGCAGCAATGTTAACATCGGCGGGATATTTCTGATACACTTTTTTCATCGCTGCCGCATACAACGAATCAAGTACAGGGCGGGCAACGGATGTATCATTACTGTACCGGAACGAAAGTGCTTCAATAAGCGCCTGTTCTTTTTCTGTACAGTTCGATGATGTAGCCTTCGCTTTGGTAACAGCATTGAAAGCCCTTTCAAAATTATCGGGCTCCATGCCCGCATTGTAGTTGGGCCCCAGCACATACGCAAATCCCCACCAGCACATGGCACAGGTGGAGTCGAGGCGCGCAGCTTCAAAAAACGATCTGCCCGCTTCAGCATGATTAAAGCCAAATGCCAGCATAAGCCCCTGTTCAAAATATTTTTGTGATTCGGGATTTTTAGTGGTAACGGGGAAAACAATTCCATCAAGTCCGCTGAATAATGGCGCTTTCCTTCCTGAAGTATACCACGCGGTGTCAAGAATTTCGGGAGCGCAGCAACCATATGGCATGTCGTTATTCCCTTTTCCGCTTTCAGTTATTTGTTCGTTGCCCGATTGTCTGCATGCCGCAACGGCAAACAGCAAAATAAAAATGTAAGATAATGTGCGCATAACCGTTATTTTTAATGTTAGTAATAAAATCCTTTATCATTGAATGTATGAGAGGTCTCAATAAAAAAATCAATGCTGTATTACACGGATGGCAGTAGTCGGTAATGGAGCGCGTTATTTGTTTTTCTTTTTTTCCTTGTATGACTTAGCTTTCTTGTTAAACTGAATGGCTAAATCAATCCATGTATCAAAATCTTTTTTCTTTTTCATGCCTTCCGGTTCAATCATTACCCATCCTTTCATGGGCCTGCCAGTAAAATCCATCTCACGGCATCCCGGTTTTTCCAGGGCGGATTCATAAAGTTCAGGATCAATACGGCACATCATCTCATCGGCAATTACACCCACACACATTTTGCCATGGTATAAAAAAGTGATGCCTCCCATCATTTCCCGCTCTTCCACTTTAGTGAGATGCTCAAAACGTTCACGGATTCGTGACGCAAGTTTTTTGTCATAAGCCATGAGTAAATTTAAAAAGAACCCGACAAAAAACAAAAAACCAACCGTTCGTGAATTGAAATTAATTCCCTAAAAATCAATTGAATCCTTAAGCAAATTGTCAGGGTCAGAAATTTCCCCGAATTGTCATCACCAGGTTTCGTCCCGGCGCCCCAATATTGGAAGCAAACACCCGGTAATGGTTATCGGTAATGTTTTCAAATGCAACATGTAGTCCCAGCTGCCGGTTAAACTGATAACCGCATCGGATATTTAAAGTAAACCATGCGGGCATATATCCCCTGGCGGGATCAGCAGAGTATGCATGATTATCTTCACCAATGAGATTATAATCTTTTGACTTTTTAGCGCCATGATACATTACAAAAAACTCACCTTTAAATTTTTTGAGTTTTACGATGAAACTTGTTTTACCAAAAAGCGGAGGTATGTGGTCGAGTGGATATGCGGAAGAGTCGGTTTTAATGCGGCCAAAGGTATAGTTTAGGGATGAGGTAATTGAAAATTCGGGGGTAATACCCGCCTGCAAGTAAGCATTCCAGCCATAGATATAAGCTTCCGAAATATTGTCGTTGCGTTTGACCTGACTAAGTTGACCCGCGTAAAAAACCGAATCGGAACCGTTGTATGTCCCCGGAACAGTAGTTATGGCATCTACATACCAGGTGTAATATCCGTTTCCGCCAAGGGTGATTGCTTCATTAAATACTTTCGAAATGCCCGATTCAAGGGTATAGGTGTATTCAGGTTTTATGTCGGGGTTTGGAACTATGATCTGGCCTGGATTGGATTCAAAAACTTTACTCAAATCATCCACGTTTGGCGCCCTGAATCCCGACGAGCCCAATACGGTGAACCGCCACGAATGAAACGGCATATATACAATACCGATATGCCCGTTTAACGCGGTGTTTTTTTGAGTTACTTCCGAAAAAGGAAAATTGAAAAAAGTTGTATCATCAAAACGCGAATGCAATCCCACGTAACTGAACCTCAGACCGCTGTTTAAGATAGTTTTTTTACTAAACTCATAGGCATGGGTCAAATAACCCGCCAGGCCCTGCATGGTTGAACCACCATCGGGATAGCGGGTGTCGAGAGTTTCGGTAACCCCGGTTTCAATATTTTGTGCAAACGCCGACGATTCCACCCCGTTGTGGTAAGCTTCAAAGCCATATCGTATTTCGTGCGACTTTACCGACTTTGTAAAATCGGCATTTAGTGTAATAATATCAAGGATTTCTTTCCGGTTGTTCCGCACGGGATTATTGTACCGGCGATCGTGCCGGCTTTCTTCAATGCGCTGATATCCTGCTACAATTTTTCCATGACTGAAAAATCCTTTCAGTCCGTCAAAGTTTAAAGTATAGCTACCAAAAACACGTACCTGAGGACCATAGTACCATTCTGCAAACCTTGGAATGTTGTTCTGCTGTAAGGTCAGCCTGTCGTAACGGGGAATGTCGGAAGTAGTAGAATATTGAAAGTTGAATACGTGATTTATTTTATCATTTTGTTGAATCAGAAATTTTTGCAGTACATCGTATTGTTTGTACCCCGACTGCTTCTGAATGTTCGGGTTATCATTAACCAGTATGGAGTCGCGATCGTTTTTTCGTTCAACATACCATAAACGCTTGCCCCAGTCGCCATAAAAAGGATTTCGCTGCGCGCCCTGCCTTAAATCGTCAAAGTCGGAAAAGGTAACAGAGGTTAGGGATGCAATTTTTTTAAATCCCAGGTTAAAATCAAAATGTCCGGTTTCTTCTTTCGCCGCCGTGGCATAACGAATATAAGCGTTGGCATTGGTTTTCATTTTACCCGGTTCCGATAACAATGATGGGTCCCGGGTATAAAAATGCATGACCCCTCCCAGCGCATCGCTGCCATATACTACCGAACCGGGACCAAAAACAATTTCAACCTTTTCCATGATAGCATGATCGAGTGTGATAACATTTTGCAAATGTCCGCCACGGTAAATAGCGTTATTCATACGAACACCATCGACCACTATAAGCACCTTATTGGTTTCAAAGCCACGTATAATAGGACTGCCTCCTCCCTGCTGGCTTTTTTGAACCATAACGTTTCCGGTGCTTTGAAGTACTTCGGCGCTGGTTGGCTGATTGATAAAAGCCAGGTCTTTCGATTTAATTACTTCAACCGGTTGCGCAATATCTTTTACCGGCTCTTCAAAACGGCTTGCCGATACAACTATTTCATTCAATGGAAGCGAATGCTCCGATAAGAATATTTTGTATTGCTGCTTTTCGATTTCTGCGAAAGAAATTGCCTGCGGTAAATAACCCAGATGGCTGATTAATATTTTATCGGATCCTCTGAAAAACGAAATTTCGGCCAGTCCCTGTTTATTGGTTGTTGCGGATGCTTCGGGCAGCTTGCTCAGTAAAACAACATCGCTTAATGGAGCAAGAGTGACTTTATCCACAACTTTGACGGTTTGTGAGTTGCCGGAAAAGCATATTACAACAAGCAGGCTTAATAACGATATTGTCCTCATATATTTTGAAATGATGTAATTCAGTGCTTCACTTATCCGCGAAAGCTATATAAAATACAGGCTTTACCCGCTAACATGTTTTACAGGCCCGGGTTTAAATAAATGACAGGGAGTTTTAATCGGATTTCATTGGGATAAAAATAGCGATAATCCGTGACAAATATTCACCTGTCATGAAATGAATAAGGTGTACAGGCTCCGGTACTCAACGGTATCCAGCGTTAGGTAAGTTTGATATTATCGTGAAATCGTTGTATTTAATAATGAATTTTTCGTTTTTAATGCTGAGAGATTTAAAACCATTGTATAAACTAACTTTTTCAAATATATTTGGAAATCTAAAACCAACTTACATGAAAAAATTATACCTGGCATTTTCATTCACTTTTGCACTTTACGGAAATGTTGCTTCTCAGTGCACCGAAACCCCGGTAGAGCGGGTTATGCTTATCGGCGACAGCTGGGCGGCTATGATGGGAACCGACAACACCATTAACAGTGTGCTTCAAAACTGGGGCCATTCGGGGTATAAGTTTTATACCAACAGTACGTTATCGGAAAATGGCACCAAAACAACCGATTTTCTGCAACCGGCACGGCTGGCTGAAATCCAGAATCAGCTGACGGCAAGGCCAACCATCGATTTTGTTCACCTGAGCATAGGTGGAAATGATGTTTTGAATACCTGGCATAAGTCGTGGTCGCAGGCAAAAACCGATTCCCTGCTCGATTCGGTTCAGGCACGTTTGGTTGCTATCATCGATTTTATTAAAGTCGCCAGACCGGGTATCAAAATTCTCTGGTCGGGTTATGCTTACCCAAATTTTGGTGAAATTATTGGCGAAATGGCGCCGTTTCAAACCACTCACCCCTTTTATCCTACCTGGAACGGAATGGGCCAGCCAACTTTTGCTGAACTCAACGGACTGCTCAATTATTTTTCGGATGCCATTCAAATAATGGCCGACAACGATCCTCAGGTTGAATTTGTTATGGCTACAGGCGTACTCCAGTATACTTTCGGGCAAACCGCCAATCTTAGTGTGCCACCTGGAGGAAACTATCCTGCGTATACTGCCCCGCTGCCATTAGGATTTCCTAATTACCCCTCTCCAAAGCCGGCTATGAGGAATTACGTGTTGTTTCGTGATTGTTTCCATCTTTCAGCACAGGGATTCAGCGATTTTGTGAGTTATCATGCACGGAAGTATTATCAAAAAGCCATGATGGACGACCAGTACTTTATATCGGAAGGCGGTACACAGGATGGTTCTGTTTCGTCCCAGGGCAACGTTTCATCGGTTCTTCAGGTTGGGAGCAGTGCCGGAGAGGAGTTTCAAACGGTTCTTACTTTCAACACTACTTTGATGCCCGATACAGGTGTTTCGGCTGCCAGCATTTTCCTGATGAGAACGGGTTTGACAGGAGCTAATCCGGTAAATTCAACCATGCAGTTGAATATTGTAAGTGGCAACTTCGGCGCATCGGTGGATGTTGAGCCCGTTGATTTTAGTGCTACTGGTAATGCCGGCGGCTCGCCATGCCAGTTTGGAGTAGCGGGCACCAATGGATCCTGGGTTCGCCTCGACATCCCACAGGCATTGCTGCCGTACATGCAACAAACAGCTGGCACCCAGTTTATCCTGTCGGCCCCGGGTGCCACCGGACTGGTAACTTTTGCCGATGCAACCGACCCTGAATTTGCACCTGTTCTCAATATAACATATGGTATCAATACAGTAGGCGTACCTGCCGTACCGGCAATTTCCAATATAGTTTTGTTCCCTAATCCTGCCAAAGGGTTTGTATATATCAATACAAATGGAAGTGAAATAAAAACGGTTGAAATAACAGATGTAACCGGCAAATCGATTTTAACACAGCAGAACCCGGGTGATTATTTCGACTTAAGCGCTGAGCCTGCAGGTTTATTCTTTTTTAAAATAACCACAAACGAGGGTATGGTTACGGTAAAGAAAGTAATGAAATATTAGGAGAAATGAAGAGTAACGGGCGGCCGGTAGTTTTAAATTACCGGCCGCTTCTGTTTTTTAGGTCTTGCATGAACACGGGAACTGCCAGGTAAGGCTTTTTCATTTCAATCAAGCACCTGATAATTTGTTATTGATTTATCAGTTTCAATTGCGTTATTTGCATAGGATAAGATTATTTTATGGAGCTTAAAATCGAAAATCTGAGTAAAACATACTCAAGTGGCGTGAAGGCATTAGACAGGGTTTCACTCGTAATTGGCACTGGTATGTTTGGCCTGCTGGGGCCTAACGGAGCGGGCAAATCAACACTTATGAGGATTATTGCAACGTTACAGGATGCGGACGAGGGTTCGGTAATGTTGGATGATATTAATGTTTTAAAGGACAAACAGGAAGTGCGGAAACTGCTTGGCTACCTGCCACAGGAATTTGGTGTTTATCCCCGGGTAACCGCCTTTCAAATGCTCGATCACATTGCTGTGTTAAAAGGAATTGTGAATAAATCGGAGCGAAAGGAAATAGTAAGTGCACTGCTGGAACGGGTGAATCTGCATCAGCACCGCAAGAAAAATATCAGTGGTTTTTCGGGTGGGATGAAACAACGGTTTGGTATTGCCCAGTCGTTACTGGGGAACCCAAGGCTCATCATCGTGGATGAACCAACAGCGGGACTTGATCCGGGCGAACGTAACAGGTTTTATAATTTGTTGTCCGAAATAGGCGAGAATGTAATTGTAATTCTGTCAACACATATTGTACAGGACGTGAAAGAACTTTGTGCCAATATGGCCATCATCGACAAGGGAAAGCTGCTTTTTTCGGGAAGGCCCGACCAGGCGCTGAAATCGGTTGAGGGGAAGATTTGGGAGAAATCAATTTCCAAAGACGAGGTGGAATCTTATCATGAAAAGTATCAGTTGATTTCGGGTAAACTCGTCTCGGGAAAACCATTGATTCATATATTCAGCGAATCGGATCCAGGTAATGGTTTCAGGCCGGCGGCAGTGGATCTGGAGGATGTGTTCTTCAGCAGGATATCAGGACTTACTATTTAATTTGATTTCATGAATTTTTTTCTTTTTGAAATACGATACTGGTTGCGACAACCAATGGTTTATGTCTTTTTCGTGATTAACGCGCTCCTGATTTTTGGTGCCACCACCAGTGATAACATTCAGGTTGGCGGGTCGTTCGGGAATATCATGAAAAACGCACCCTTTGTGATTCAAACCCTGTATTCGGTAATGTCGTATATCACCCTGCTTATGACTACGTCGTTTGTGCTGGCTTCAACAACGCGCGACTTTACCTTCAACAGTTATCAGATAATATTTACAACACCGGTTAAAAGACGACAATACCTGCTCGGGCGTTTAGCCGGTGCCGTTATTATTTCAGTTATCCCGATGCTGGGAATTTCGGCAGGTATTATTGCCGGGTCGTATATGCCCTGGGTAGATTCTGCAAAAATAGGTCCGCTGTACCTGGGGGCACATGCAGCGGGGCTGCTGCAATTTGCCTTGCCCAATACTTTGTTTGGCGCATCTGTTGTATTTATGATAGCTGCCCTTACCAGGAATACCATTATTTCATTTATAGGATCACTGGTGCTTCTGGTAATTATGGGTGTTGCCGGCGCTTTCGCGGATGACCTGAACACGGAGTGGATTGCCATCCTGATTGATCCATACGGTTCACAAACATTTTCGCTGCTCACCAAGTACTGGACGGTTAATTTGAAAAACAACGAAGTGCTGGGACTATCAGGCTTGTTTTTATACAACAGGATCATTTGGGTTGCCGTTAGTTTCTTACTGATTCTGATTACACTTTGGCGGTTTTCATTTACCGAGCTGACATCGCGCCGGAAAAAAATTATACCCGATGAAATTTATGAAAAAAGCCATATAAAAGTTGCAGCTGTCCCTGTAGCTGAACAATATTTTGGTATAGGCCCCTCATGGAAGATTTTCCGGTTCAAGCTGAATTATGAATTCAAAAGCCTGGTTAAGAGCCCTGCATTTATTGTGATTCTTTTCGCCGGACTACTGAATTTTATTCCCAATATTATTACCAACGACGGGCCCTACGGTTTAGCATCTTACCCGGTAACATACATGATGATTGATATGGTTGAGGGCTCCTTTTATATGTTCCTTATCGCCATCATTATCATATATTCGGGTCAGTTAGTCTGGAAAGAACGTGAACATAAGGTCGACGAAATTTATGATGCTACACCACATGCCACATGGGTGTCGTGGATGTCGAAATTTACAGCACTGGCATTAATAATATTTATAATCCAGGTATTGTGTATTGCTGCCTGCATTTCGGTACAGCTGGCAAAAGGGTTCAACGACATCAGGTTGATGGTTTATATTAAATCAATGCTGCTGATTGATTATCCGGGATTGTTGTTTTTGGTGGTGATTGCCATGCTGATTCACTCTCTTATTAATAACAAATACTTAGCCTTTTTTGCCTTTGTTGTTTTTTTACTGATGAACAATTTCTTTTGGTTGTTGCTTGAAGTGGAAAGTAACATGGTTAAGTATGGAAAACGACCCTCATTTATTTACAGCGACATGAATGGATTCGGTCCGTTCATGGAAGGAATATTATGGTTTAGGGGGTACTGGTTATTATTTGCAGTAATGCTGGGATTTGTTTCGGTGTTTGCCTGGGCCCGCGGAAAAGAAACTTCGGCCGCCCATAAGGCCAGATTGATCATAGGTGGTATATTCGGAAAGTCACGCCTGGTTTTAGCCTATGTTTTGATATTATGGCTTGCCTGCGGATCATTTGTTTTTTACAATACAAAAGTCCTGAATGAAATTGTTTCGGGAGAGGAACTCGAAGACCGGCAGGTTGAATATGAGAAAAAGTTTAAAAAATATGAGCATATAGTTCAGCCCAGGATTACGGATGTAAAATATAAGATAGACCTTTTCCCGGATGAACGGAAAGTTGATGTTAAAGGTGTTTGGTGGGTGAAAAACAAAAGTGATCAGGTCATCGATTCATTGCACATTAACCTTATCAGGGATTTCAGGGTTACAATTGATATTCCTGGCTCGAAAGAAGTTTTTGCCGATAACCGTTTGCTTTACAGGATTTACCGTTTGCATAACCCTATGCAGCCCGGCGACAGCTTGCGTATAACATTTAGTTCAGTGTATGAAGCTAAAGGAATCGAAAATGAAGTATCATTTACATCGGTTGTCGATAACGGATCATTTTTTAACAACACCGATATCTCTCCGCAATTAGGTTATCAGGCAGCCTACGAACTGAGCGATCGCGATAAGCGCCGAAAAAAAGGTCTCGGGGAGAAAAGCCGTATGCCAGCACTTGAACGGAATTGTACGACGCGGTGCATGAACCATTACATAGCCAACAATTCCGATTGGATAAATGTTGAAACCGTAATCAGTACAGCTTCCGGGCAAACAGCCATAGCACCCGGTAGCCTGAAACGAAAATGGGAGGCAAACAATCGCAATTACTTCCATTACAAACTCGATCATTTTTCTGTGAACTTTTACTCATTTTTAAGTGCGAAGTATGAAATACTGCGTAGCCGTTACCAGGGCATTGATGTAGAAGTATATTACGACAAGGCCCATACATACAACATAGAAAACATGGAACGTTCGATGAAGAAATCACTCGATTACTTCACCAAAAATTTCGGTCCTTATTATCACAAACAGGTTCGTATCATAGAATTTCCCCGATATGCAGGTTTCGCCCAGGCATTTCCCGGAACCATGCCCTATTCTGAAAGCGTTGGTTTTATTGCCAGGATCATAGAAAAATCGGATATAGACATGGTGTTTTATGTAGTGGCTCACGAAATGGCTCATCAGTATTGGGCACACCAGGTTATTGGTGCCGAAATGCAGGGTGCCACTTTATTGAGTGAAACATTTGCGCAGTATTCAGCACTCATGGTAATGGAACGGGAGTACGGCCGTGATGCCATGAAGAAGTTTTTAAAGTATGAAATGGATAATTATCTTCGGTCGAGAGGAACAGAAAGGCTTCGTGAAGAGCCTCTCATGTCGGTAGAGAATCAGGGGTACATCCATTACCGGAAAGGAAGCCTGGTTATGTATTACTTAAAAGAGATGATTGGAGAAGAAGCCGTGAACCGTTCGTTGCAAAGTTTAATCAGTAAATTCGCCTATGCCGAACCCCCGTATCCTACGGCGCATCATGCCGTTGATGCTTTTCGTGCCAACACACCCGATTCATTGCAATACCTGATAACGGACCTCTTTGAAACAATAACACTTTTTAATAACCGGACATTACAGGCTTCGGTTCGGAATTTACCCGAAAATAAATATGAATTAACTTTGCAACTGGAACTGCACAAGTTCCGGGCCGATTCACTTGGAAAAGAAATGGAAATTCCGGTAAACGACTGGATCGAAATAGGTGCGTTTGAAGCGCCTGATAAAAATGAACTGGTTGGAAAGGTGATTTACCGGGAAAAACA
>CAZPKJ010000004.1:40019-41661 GCA_964587075.1 uncultured Flavobacteriaceae bacterium
TTTACAAAAAGTGCAAGTACCCTGAAAATAATTCTTGATAAAAAGCCTTACGAAGCCGGGGTCGATCCAATGAACATGTTGGTAGACATGGTTGGAGACGATAATCTCAAAAATTGTGAAGCTGACTGAATATGAATTAACCGGACCGAATAAAAATCAGACATTTTGAATTTTAAAAATAATTTGATCACCGACAGGGAAATTACCGCACTTTATGATTCGAAAAATAAAGTTGTAATGGACTGGAGTCCGAAGTCCGGCTGTACCGTTGTTACAAAAATGTTTTTCAAAAATATGGGACTCCTCGAAGAGGCGTTGCAATATAACAGCTGGGTTCATGAATACCGGATGCACGTGTTTTATAAGAATCACCCCATTATTGAAGAAGTGTTTTCAGATCCCGAATTATTCCGGTTCAAAGTTGTCAGAAATCCATATAGCCGCGCCGTTAGCAGTTACATTCATGTAATGAAGTATCCGGTAATGCATGAAGTGGTAAAGGAACGTTTATGGCGCTGGAACGCCAACATTTCATTCAGGAAGTTTGTGAAGTTCCTTGAAAAAACGGATGTCCTCAATTGTGACCCGCATTACAGGCTGCAAAAAAAGTTTTTTGAATACGGTAAGCCCGGCACTTTTAATAAAATTGTAAAACTTGAATCCTTGCAGCAGGGAATTGATGAAGTAAACAGCACCACAGGACAGCGTTTCGATCTTGCCGGTATTGGCAGCGGTCATCATATCAGTCGAAGTCCCGACATTATTAATAATGCCTTTAAACTCAGATGGGATCGCATTAAAGATAATGTTCCCCATTTCATGCATTTTTATAACGATGAGCTAAAAGAGCGGGTATATGAAATTTATAAGGAAGATTTCGAATGCTATGGTTATCATAAAAATGATATGAGCTAGCCTCTGGTATCTGTTTTAATAATCACAGGTTCCGGCACCGTTCTGGGCGCAATTGTGTAAATTTTTCTTATTCAGATTTTCTGTCATAATAAATTTCTATTTTGCAACCTGAAAAGTAACAGGGCGTTTACTATCCTAACCACAAGCATACTGCCCTGTTGCTTTTTGTTGGATTCTCATAATTTATAACTGGATTTTTCATATATTCTATGCAGACTAACCGGACTCCGGCTATCGGGTTTATTTTTCTTACACTTATCATTGATGTAACCGGATTGGGAATAATTATTCCCGTTATGCCCGCTTTGATCCAGGGGCTTACAGGCGGTACTCTTGGCGAAGCGGCAAAGCTCGGAGGATTAATGCTGTTCGCTTTTTCAATCATGCAGTTCCTTTTCGCCCCGCTGTTGGGAAATTTAAGCGACCGGTTTGGACGAAGACCGGTTTTGCTGGCTGCCTTGTTTGGGTTTTCACTCGATTACCTGCTAATGGCACTTGCTCCGGCTATATCATGGCTGTTTATTGGTCGTATCCTGGCCGGTATTTTTGGGGCAAGTATCACTACTGCCATGGCTTACATTGCCGATGTGAGTTCCCCCGAGAAAAGAGCCCAGAATTTTGGAGTTGTGGGTGCGGCATTTGGTATCGGATTTATTATTGGCCCAGTAATTGGCGGAGTACTGGGTGAATTTGGGCCCAGGGTTCCCTTTTTTGCGGCAGCCGGATT
>CAZPKJ010000005.1:0-11623 GCA_964587075.1 uncultured Flavobacteriaceae bacterium
CAGAATCCGTACCCATCGAAAAGCACGATTCATCGCAAATCGAAAATCAAATCATAAGCATGCTGGATGAATATGTGAAACCGGCTGTTGAACAGGATGGCGGTGCTATCCATTTTAAGTCGTACCACCAGGGAGTTGTTACAGTTACCCTGAAAGGTTCCTGCAGCGGCTGCCCATCATCCACGCTGACGTTAAAATCAGGCATCGAAAACCTGTTGAAACGTATGGTTCCCGAAGTAACTGAGGTTGTAGCTGAAGCGGGTTAATTCTTAAACCCTGATATCTGGCTTAGCCACAATTATATCCAAACAAAACAATAACCGGTTCGGATTTTAAGTTTTCTTTAACAGTGCAACAACCTGCTCACTATTTTACCCGGTAACAGCCACATCACATTATAATGTTGCTTCAGTGTACATGGCTAATTTAACCAGATAAAAAGGATACTCTGCGCTCCCTGAATCATAGTTTTTGATGAAGGATGGGCCACATAATATTTTTAATTTATCTTTGTTCATCATTCAGCCTGTTGACCCTTAATAAATAATCTTACAATTTTATGATGATTCCCGGTTTTGTGCATGGCAGCAACCTTTTAAAGTTAAAAATATTTTCGTTCCTCAGTTTTATTTTCTTTTCATCGAACTCTGCAAACGCACAAAAAATATATTCGTTACAGGACTGCATAGAGTATGCCATACAAAATAACATATCAATAAAACAGTCGGAGATTGCTGTAGAAATTTCGGATATAAATTATTTTCAAAGCAAGGCTGCCCTGTTGCCTTCCGTGAACGGAAATTCATCTTACAGTTACAACTTCGGACGATCGGTAGATATTTTCACTTATGAGTTTACGACTCAGGAAATACGTTCGGCGAACTTTTCGCTGAGCGGAAATCTTCCGGTTTTTAACGGGCTTCAACTTCAGAATTCGCTCAATCAAAGCAGGTACGAATACCTTGCCGGGAGAGAAAATCTACAAAAAATAAAAAATGATATCGCGTTGAATGTTGCCGCTGCATACCTGCAGGCTCTTTATAGCAGGGAGTCGTTAAAAGCTGCCAACGACAGGCTTATAGCCGCCCGGGAATCCCGAAACCGAACTGAAATTATGGTTGACGCGGGCAGTATGGCACAGGGAAACCTTCTGGATGCCGAAGCCGCACTGGCTGCCGAAGAACTTGCTGTTATCAATGCCGAAAACCTCTTAACCTCATCCATTTTAACTTTGGCGCAATTGCTAGAACTCAAGTCGACCGAAGGATTTGATATCTCTGATCCCGGTGTGGAACTGCCCGATCAGTCATCGATGGCTCTTTCTCCTGACGAAATTTATAACACGGCCTTAAAAAACCTGCCCGAATTCAGAGCCTCGGAGTTTAACATTAAAAGCGCAGAAAAAGGATTATCCATTGCAAAAGGTGGCCGGTACCCGCGCCTGAGTTTGTTTGGTTCTGTCAACTCGGGATACTCCAGTGCCGCCAAACGGATATCCGGTGAAAATGTATCTTTCAACGATCAGATTGATCAGAATTTTAACAAGTCGCTTGGCATTAGTTTGTCCATTCCAATTTTAAACGGCTGGTCGGTCAATTCAAATATTCAACGTTCACGGCTTGGACTTGAAAACACGCGGTTAAATGACCAGCTGGTAAAAAATCAGGCATATAAAAGCATTGTACAGGCACATTCTGATGCAGCAGCTGCACTCAAAAGATACCAGGCATCCGAAAAGGCAAGCGTATCGGCGAATGAATCCTTCGTGTATGCCGAAAAGCGTTATCTGCTTGGCTTATTGAGCAGCATCGAGTTTCTGAATGTCAGAAATAACCGCGCGAAAGCGGCGTCGGATTTTTTACAGGCGAAGTATGATTTTATTTTCCGACTGAAAATTCTCGATTTTTATCTTGGAAAACCATTAAGTTTCTAAAACCGCTTTGCCGGCATATATTATCCGTCCCTTCCGGCAGTTGGTATATTTGGTTAATTTAGCGGGGTTATTTTATACATTGGGTTTTAAAACAATATACAATTATGGCAAGGAATAAAAACCTGTCGAAATATCTTATTGCTGCGGTGGCCATATTGCTGATTGTGCTAGTGATTGCCCGTAAGGCCGGCTGGATTGGTGAAGATGATAACATCCTGGTTACATCAGCCGAAGTTACCACTGAAACCATCATCGAAACCGTGTCGGCAAGCGGTAAAGTTCAGCCTGAAATAGAGGTAAAGCTTGCCGCCGATGTGTCGGGTGAGGTGGTTGAACTGTATGTAAAAGAGGGCGACGTGGTAAAAAAGGGTGATTTACTGGCAAAAATCAACCCCGAAATTTATGTTTCAGCCCTGGACCGGATGAATGCTTCTCTCAACAGCTCTAAAGCAAATTTTGAAAGCGCGCGTTCACGCTTCAAACAATCGGAGTCGCAGTATCTGAAAACAGAACTAACCTATAACCGTAACAAAAAACTTTTTGATGAGGGTGTTATTTCAGCCTCCGAATTCGAAGCCGTGAAATCGGCCTATGAGGTGGCTAAAGCCGAAGTTGAAGCGGCCCGGCAAAGTATTTCGGCGGCACAATTCGGGATCCAAAGTGCCGAAGCCTCACTGAAAGAATCAAGAGAAAACCTGAACAAGACTTCCATTTTCGCCCCTGTGAACGGAACTATATCAAAGCTCAGTATTGAAAAAGGTGAGCGTGTTGTAGGTACCGAAATGATGGCGGGAACCGAAGTCATGCGCCTTGCCAACCTGAATGAGATGGAAGTAAATGTAGATGTCAGCGAAAGCGATATCATTCGTGTTCATGTTGGCGATACTGCTTCGGTTGAGATTGACGCCTATCTGAACCGTTCATTTCTGGGAGTAGTTACCGCTATTGCAAATTCAGCAACGGTATTGCCGGGGATGAGTACCGACCAGGTTACCAATTTTGAAGTGAAAGTGCGGATTATTCGCGATTCATACAGCGACCTGATCCCCGATGATAAACCAAACCATTCGCCTTTCCGTCCCGGGATGTCGGCTACCGTTGAAATTCAAACCCGAAAATCGTTCAATGTAACCGCAGTTCCCATTCAGGCCGTTACTACCCGTGACACTACACTTAAAGCATCCTCGAAAGAGATATCATCCAAGAGAGATGAAGAAGAAGATACCGGCTCAAACCAGGAAGTTCCTGCAGAGAGTGCCTCAAAACCCGGGGAAGTGAGTGAGTGTGTTTTTGTGCTCGAAAATAATGTAGCGACATTACGCAAGGTAAAAACCGGTATCCAGGATAATCAGAATATTGAAATCCTGGAAGGACTCAAGCCCGGAGAAGTGGTAGTAACAGGACCTTATAATGCGGTTTCGAGGTTGCTGAAAGATGGCGACAAAGTAAAGGTGGTTACCCGTGAAGAGTTATTTTCAAAATCGCAATAATTCGCTTTTGCCAACAATTCTGCATATAGAAACCGGTACTTCCGTGTGCTCTGTTGGCATTTCGAAAGGGGATACTATTTTAGCTTTAGCAGAGAATAACGAAGGTCAAAGTCATGCGCGTTTGCTGAACAGCATGATTGTTTCATGCCTGAACCAAACAGGTTTGGAGTTGTCAGATCTCGATGCGGTTTCAGTGAGCAAAGGTCCCGGCTCGTATACAGGTTTACGGATAGGAACTGCTACCGCCAAAGGTTTATGTTACGCACTTGGAATTCCTCTTATTGGAACCAATACCCTTCTTTCGATGGCTTCGAAAATGAAAACGCAGCACACTTTTCCTCCAAACCAGCTATTTATTCCTATGATTGATGCACGTCGTCTGGAGGTTTATACCGCGGTTTATGATTTTGATTTGACAGAAAAGCATGCAACCATGGCTCTGGTTCTAAATCCTGCCAGTTTTCTCGAACTGATTGAAAAACAGCCTGTTATTTTTTTTGGTGATGGTATGCCAAAATTCAGGGAAATGGCTAAAAATCATACGAATATCCGGTTTATTGAAGATTTCGGACCATCTGCCACCGGAATGATACCATTTTCGCAGAATTCTTACAAAAATGGAAATTTTGAAGACCTGGCCTACTTTGAGCCCTTCTATCTGAAGGATTTTTATACTCCCGGGCAACCTCAAGGAAGAAAATAACGTCACTTATTAGTGTACACTTGTTGCTAAAACTATAATTATTCGTCGGTTTTTGGATGAATAGACTGGTTTTGCACGGTTTTTTTCGTTATTTGGTACCTCAAAGGTCAAAAGAGGGGTCCGGGTAATAATTTCGACTGAAAATGAATAAGCTCCATAAAAGATTTCTATTGATTTCCGGAAAGAAATATCGTATTTTTGTTAAGCAAACTATGTCTAATTCTTACACTGCATGAAAAAAGTTCTTTTTTTGATGAGTTTGATTATGGGAACCTATGTTTCCCAGGCTCAGCTGGTACTCAATAACAGTGCAACAGCAGCTCAACTGGTGGCCAATCTTCTCGGCCCCGGCGTAACGGCGTCTAACATCACCTATACCGGTGCCGCGGGAGCCAAAGCTACTTTTACCTGCGGCGGGCCCTGCAGCCTGGGCATGCCAGGAGGGATCATGCTTTCAACCGGTTCAGCATCGGGCGCAACCGCCCCTGCTTCGGTTTTTCAGAATACCAACAACGGAACAGGTGGTGATGCACAACTGAATGCCATTGTAGCGCCACAACTCACTCAGGATGCAGCTATTCTTGAATTTGATTTTACAGTAGCGTCTGATTCGGTAAAATTCGAATACATTTTTGGTTCTGAAGAATACAACGATTTCGTGAATACGCCCTTCAATGACGTATTTGCATTTTACATCAGTGGCCCCGGAATTGTGGGCCAGCAAAACATGGCACTTCTTCCCGGTACTGCAACACCGGTTTCCATCAACAATGTTAATTTTGGCGGCCCTTATGGCGGAGTGGCATCAGGCCCCTGTGTAAATTGCGCTTATTACGTCGACAATGTTGGCGGTGCTAATTTTTTCCTCGACGGCCATACAACAACCCTTGTAGCAAAAGCGAAAGTTCAGCCATGCCAGTTGTACCATATGAAAATCGCTATTGCGGATGTATCCGACGGCGCGTATGACTCTGACGTATTTCTCAAACAAGGCAGTTTTAGTGCGTTGGGCCCAATTACGGTTTATGCTAACGGTGTGCCTATTGCAAATGGAGGTATTCACTATGCCTGTACCGGAACTTCCGTTAACCTGTGTCTCTCAACCGCAGCATCCTACAACTGGTCTACAGGTGACGTTACCCAGTGTATCGTTGTAAATGAACAGAACCTGACGGTGAACGGAATTTATGAAGCCATCTTTGTCGGGCCCAATTGTTTTGGGTTCAGCCAGGTTCAGGTAGTATTTGTTACCCCTACCGCAACTATAACACCCTCAGGTCCGGTTGACCTGTGCCCCGGAGGTAATGTAACCTTAACAGCCAACCCCGGTAACACGTACCTGTGGAGCAACGGAGCCACCACTCAAAGTATCAATGTCACTACAGCGGGCACCTACACCGTCACAGTTTCAAACGGGCCGGCATGCTCAGCTGTATCAACACCGGTTACCGTGACCATTGGAGGTGCTGTCGCTTCGATATCCGGAGTACTGAGTTTATGCAACGGAGCCAATACTACTCTTACTGCCAATGCCGCACAGTCGTACCTGTGGAGCACCGGGGCGGTAACTCAATCGATCAATGTTACTACCGCAGGAAATTATACTGTTACCGTTACGCAGACTGGCGGTTGCACAGCTTCGGCAACTGCAAATGTAACCGTTAATGCCTTACCATCCCCTTCCATCACCGGGGTGATGGCTATTTGCCAGGGCAACAACTCTACCCTTGACGCTGGTGCCGGTTTCAGTTCTTATTTGTGGAATACGGGTGCCGTTACACAAACGATAAGTGCCACTACCGGTGGAACATATACGGTTACCGTTACCAATGCAGGCGGATGCTCCGCAAGTACCTCTGCGGTATTTGTAGTTAATCCGCTTCCGGTTCCGGTAATTGCCGGCACCACAACTTTTTGCAGCGGAAATAATTCGAACCTGAATGCAGGTGCCGGCTATGCAGGCTACCTTTGGAATACCGGGGCCGCCACACAAGTCCTGAATGTAACCGTTTCCGGGACTTATACTGTTACCGTAACCGACCCTAACGGATGCAGCGCTTCTGCAAACACGGTTGTAACCGTAAACCCCTTACCGGTTCCATCCATAACAGGAACCTTTGCTTTTTGCCAGGGCAATAATACATCCCTCAACGCGAATGCGGGTTATACCGGATATATCTGGAACACCGGCGCCGTTACACCATCCATTAACGTTACTACCGCAGCTACGTATACAGTTACCGTTACCGATGCCAACGGTTGTACCGGAAGTACATCACAGGCAACTGTTGTTAATCCAAATCCCATTCCCTCAATAACGGGAATCAATGCCATTTGCCAGGGGGCAAATACAAGTTTTAATGCCGGCCCCGGTTATTCCGGATATGTTTGGTCGACCGGCGCACTAACACAAAGTGTGACACTTAATACGTCAGGAACTTACACGGTTACTGTAACCGACGCCAACGGTTGTACAGGAACAACTTCTTCCGTGCTTACCGTTAACCCGTTACCTACCCCTTCAATTACCGGCACCACAACATTCTGTCAGGGGCTTAACAGTAACCTGAACGCCGGCGGCGGATATGCCGCATATTTGTGGAACACAGGGGCCGCGACCCAGTTACTGAATGTTACCACTTCAGGAACATATACCGTTACCGTTACAAACGTTAATGGTTGCAGTGCATCCACCAATACCCTAGTTACTGTCAATCCGCTTCCGATGCCGAATATAACCGGCCCTTCCGCTATCTGTTTCGGGTCAACGGCAACACTGAATGCAGGAGCCGGATATGCCGGATATATGTGGAACAATGGGGCGGTTACCCAAACCATAAATACCGGTACAGCGGGCAATTATACAGTAACGGTTACATCAGGTGCGGGATGCAGTGCATCGGTATCATCAAACCTGGTTGTTAATCCATTGCCTTCACCGGCTATAACAGGAATTACTACCATTTGCCAGGGAACAACCACTACGCTGGATGCGGGCCCGGGCTTCAGTACTTATCTCTGGAGCAATGGTTCATCATCACAAACCATTACAACCGGTAATGCCGGATCATTAACCGTTACCGTAACAGATGCAAATGGTTGCAGCGCGCCCGCTTCGGCCAGTGTAACTGTTAACGCTTTACCAACCCCTGCTATCACGGGCGTTAATGCCTTTTGCGACGGCGACCAGGGCGTACTTGATGCCGGAGCCGGATATGCGGCATACCTGTGGAATACGGGAGCTGTTACAAGAACTATTAACGTTACAACCGGAGGAACGTATACTGTTACCGTTACTGCCGCCACAGGTTGCAGCGGAAGCGATAACGAATTTGTAACGGTTCATCTGAACCCGTCGCCATCCATAAGCGGTATTACCAGCTTTTGCCAGGGAGCATCAACAACTCTTGATGCCGGCAGTGGATTTTCGTCCTATCAGTGGAGCAATGGCGCCAATACTCAAACTATCCCGGTTTCGTCTGCCGGTAACTTTACCGTGACCGTGAGCAGCGCATTCGGCTGTACAGGCACTACTTCGGCCGTTACCAGTATAAATCCTTTACCTGTACCAAGCATCAGTGGTATAACGGCAATCTGCCAGGGAACTGCAACTTCATTTGATGCCGGAGCAGGTTACAGCAGTTATCTCTGGTCGAACGGAGCTGTTACACAAACCATCAATCCATCCGTACAAGGAACATATACTGTAACCGTTACTGATGCGAATGGCTGTTCAAACAACACCAACATCAATCTGACCGTTAACCCCAATCCTGTTCCTGTTATAACAGGCACCAATGAGTTTTGCGATGGCGACAATAGTAACATCAATGCCGGAGCGGGTTATGTGACTTATGTATGGAATAATGGTTCCTCTTCACAAATTATTAACGTAAATACCGCGGGTACTTACAGCGTAACCGTTACCGATGCGAATGGATGTACCGGAAATACCAGTATGGCCATTACAGTTCATCCAAATCCAACACCAGTCATCAACGGAGGTACCGGAATCTGCCAGGGAGCATCCACCAGTCTTACAGTCCCCGGAAGCTACTCATCATACCTGTGGAATACCGGAGCAAGTACTTCAAATATTTCGGTTAGCACTGCCGGCAATTATGCCGTTACCGTAACATCTGCATTCGGATGTATCGGAAGCGCTTCCACCACTATGGTCATTAATCCGTTACCTACACCGGCTATCTCTGGAATTACAGCCATCTGCCAGGGCACCACATCTACTTTTGATGCCGGGTCAGGGTATAGTGGCTATCTGTGGTCAAACGGAGGAACAACGCAAACCATCAATCCCGGAATAGCAGGCACATACACAGTTACCGTCACCGATGGCAATGGTTGTCAGAATTCAACCAGTCTTTCATTGGTTGTAAATCCACTTCCCACACCTTCAATTTCAGGTAATTTTGCTTTTTGTCAGGGCGACAACAGCAATATTGATGCAGGCCAGGGATATGTTACTTACCTGTGGAGCAACGGATCGGGAACACAGGTAATCAACGTAGATAATCCGGGCAGCTATACCGTAACCGTTACCGACAATAACGGATGTTCCGCATCTGCATCTACAACCATTATAGTACACAGCCTGCCTGTTCCTGTTATAACCGGCAACAATGCCATTTGTGACGGAACAACTACTACATTCAATGCGGGTAATTATGCTTCTTATATTTGGTCGGATGGTTCAGGCGCGAACACACTTACTACCGGAGTTGCCGGCACCTATGAAGTTACCGTTACCGATGTCAATGGTTGTACAGGAAGTACTTCAGAAACCCTGGTGGTTTACGACTTACCTTCGGCATCCATCACAGGCGATAACACCATTTGCTTTGGAGAACAATCACCACTAAATTTCACATTTATTGGAACCGCTCCGTTCACTTACACATTTACTAACGGCATTGTGGTTTCACCCCCGCAAACATCGCTCAACAACTCATCCGTAATTAATATTGGTCCGGGCGCAACAACTACTTATTCGCTGGTTACTATTTCGGATGCGCATTGTTCCGGTTCGGTTGCCGGTAGCGCGAGCATTACCGTGAATCAACTGCCACAACCATCCATCAGCGGTGATCTTTCTATTTGCAACGGCGAAACAACTACACTTACTGCTACTCCTGGATTTGTTTCCTACAACTGGTCGAACAGCAGCAATATCCCTGTAATTTCAACCGGAACCGGAGGCTTATATACCGTTACCGTTGTTGATAATAATGGTTGCTCGGGCACATCCCCTGCCGTTAACCTGGTTGTTAATGCCGTACCGGTAGTTGCCTTTACCAACGATACCAGCCTTACCTGCTCGGTTCCTAAAATTAATTTCACCAATTTATCGGTATACGATGCGCAATCAACATTTGAATGGACCTTTGGTGATGGTGGAGTTTCCACAGCCGCCAACCCATCGCATCTGTATTATAATCCGGGAACGTATCCGGTTACTCTGGTTATAACTACTCCTGCAGGTTGCACCAATTCGGCAAGTTCCAATGTGGAAGTATTATTCTTCCCGCTGCCGGTTGCTGACTTTGTAACCTCTCCTCCGGTTACCAATGTGTTCACCGGTAAAGTTGGATTTGTTGACCGTTCATCACATGCGGTAAGCTGGAGATGGGACTTTGGTGATGGCGGACAGTCGTTTGAACAAAACCCACAACATTATTACAACGCGGTAGGCGAATATCTGGTAACATTGGTTATTTCGAGTGTAGCAGGATGCGAAGACATTCATCAGGAAATTATAAATATCAATCCTTATTACATTCCGAATGCGTTTACGCCTAATGGCGATGGTGTGAATGATGTATTCTTTTATTCGGGTTATGCTCTGGATGTTGCTAGTTACAATATGAAAATATTCAACCGGTGGGGACAAGTTGTATTTACCGGCACCGGAGAGAACGACAACTGGAATGGTGAAACTGCTGAGGGCGATCCCGCACCTCTTGGCACTTATGTTTACCGGCTCATTGTTAAAACCAAAGGCGGAAAAGAACATGTGTTCAATGGCCAGGTAAATCTCGTAAGGTAAATTCAGCCTGCTAACAAATAAACAAAACCAAAAAATCCGGAATAAATTTCCGGATTTTTTTATCGAATTAGGGTAACGGTCCCGGTATAAGGTTTTTTTGCACTGTCATTTTTTACAGTAAAAAGGTATATGTAGGTGCCTGCGGGAACGGATTCTCCTTTCTCATTGGTTCCATCCCATCGCCCGGCCGGACCGCTAGCGACAAATACCTGCTGCCCCCAACGATTAAAAACCGACATCGTATAGCCCCCCGTATTAAATCCCGTTAAACCGAAATAGTCGTTTTTACCATCACCATTTGGTGTGAAGGAATTGGGAATGTACACTGTATACTCGTCCTTAATTTCCAGAATCCTGATAAGTGTGTCGGTACATCCTACATCATTCGTTACCACCAGTTCAACAGGAAAAGTGCCGGTAGCCGTGTATGTATGAATGGGGTGTTGCTGGTCAGATATTGTCTGGTCGCCAAGGTTCCACATCCAGTTCGAGGCATCCTGTGAATTGTCGGTGAACTGAACTTCGGGAATAAATACAGATGGCTGAACTGGTAACCAGTAAAAACCGGCTACGGGCACGGGTAACTGTTCAATAAAAACCGAATCCGTAACCGGGTCATAACAGGCGTCATCAACCGTGGCAAAATAATAGCCACTTTGAGAGGGAACAAAGGTATTTGTACCGGAACTTGAATTGCCAGCACTCCAAACATACATCCGCGTTGCGTAATTACCTCCTTCAGCATCCATGTACAGCGTGACCGGAATACCGGCACACACTTCAACCGGCCCATCGGTTAAGTTGCCGCTCAACGGCGGATACCAATAATAATTTAGCGGATCAGCAAAAGTAAATGCCGGCGATAAGCACGGGTATGTTGACGTAACAGAAACGTTTACCTGATCACCATCATTTAAGTTCGATAATACTAAAGTATCATTGGAAGTCCCCACATTCACACCATTCAAATACCAGGCATACTGTGGCGGGTTACCGGTAAAAGCTGAACTCACATTAAAAAGCACTGTTTCGCCGGGGCAAATAGAATCGGTTACCGTTGCCTGAAGATAAATTTCGGGAGATAACGTGGGCCGTATATTAAACACAATGGAATTACTCACTTGAGGCGGACAGCCGGTATTAGGAGTTACCGTTACATAAACGGTCATAATTCCACTCGGGTTGGCTGCAGAAAATGCAGGCTGGTTGGTACCTGATGGTACACCATTTATATTCCACTGGTATAACGGATTTGTTCCGCCATTCACCACATTGGCATTAAAAATAGCAATTTGCTGAGGGCATAAATTACCCGAAGGGGTAGAGGTAATTGTTACCTGTGGGGCCGGTATAGGTAGTATTGAAACCTGAAACGGCGGTGACGTTGCCATATTGGTAACCAGGCAGGTTGCATTCGAAACCATCGAAACAGTAAG
>CAZPKJ010000005.1:11633-27846 GCA_964587075.1 uncultured Flavobacteriaceae bacterium
TAAGTATATCGCCATCATTCAGTACAGAGGAAGTAAAAACGGAATCGGCGGCACCGGCAACAACCACCCCGTTCACCGACCATGTAAACTGTGGATTGCTGCCACCTAGTGTAGCGTTGGCATAATAACTAACTGCCGAGCCCTGGCAAAGAACACCGGGTGGCGATTGCGTTATACTAACGGTAGGCGTAAGTGATGAAGCACCGGCAGTAACATAAACAGAAAAAACCTGGCTTGAAGTTTTCTGAGGGCAACCGTTGTCGGTAACCGAAACGCTGAACTGATAAGGAGAGGGCCGGCTCATGCCACAAACAGGGGTCCAGCAGAATTGTGAACTCACGTTGCCCAGTCCGGATGCCGGACTAATACTGCCCGACGGATTGGTTATTGCCGGGTCCAGCAGGGGCCCTGAGGCAGTAAGGTATAAGCTGTCGCCATCGGGGTCATTAAAATTCACATTAAAGCATATTTGTTGTCCTTCGGCGACCGTAAAAATCCCTCCCTGAGCACCCGGAACGAAATTGGGCAACGCATTGGGCGTACAAACAATTGAAATAAACTGAAGATCTCGACGAATGGCTGAGATCAATAAACCATTCCTGTACTCACGGATCTCAATAGCCGCTACGTAAAATCCCTGACTGGGAATATAGTATCGTGTAAGGCCTGTAACCGGATCGATCGATGCAAATCCACCGGCACCAAAAATATTTATTTGAGAATATCCGGGATTAAAACTTACCTCAGGAATTGGAAGTGCATATGGATTATTGAAGAATGGATCAGGCATGGGATCGTTAGGGCCAGAGTATCCATTATATGGAATCACAAAAGCATAGGCCAGCGAATCTCCATCAGGGTCGAATGCATTATTGATAATTGAAACCGTGTCGCCTATACAAAGGTAGGGCACACTCACATCAGCAATCTGTGGCGATGAATTATGTATACCCGGAGGTATAAAAGCATAAAACGACATGCCGGCACTTCCGGGAGCAACCAGATTGGCAACATTACCGTTACGGCAACAACGCTCCACAACCAGATGGTATCCATTCGAATTATCTTCCAGTAAAACGGTTAGCAAATATTCGCCTCTTTCGATACACGCAGTGGGCTGAAACGGACAATTCAAATTTCCAGGCGCTGCTGTAACAAACGATGATGAGGTTAAAATCAGCGATTCGGTATTATACCAAACTAATGGTCCGTTGGGGTTCAATGAATCATTCACATAAACTCCCAAAAACATTTCATTGTCGAGCGGTGCGGTTTGTCCGTTTGAATTATCGCAGTAACGGTAAACAATCAACCGGATATTATAAAAGGATGCCCCGGTAACAGAGCCATCATACGCATAGGTTATTTCTCCTCCCATCAGGTGGGTTGCCCCAGATGGAGTGAATATCAGCAACAGCTTTAAGGATAATAACAGGAACCTTATTGGTTTCATGAGATGCCAGATGCAAGAATCCGAAAAAGAGATGCAATTTACTACAATTCTGCGAATCCATTGTCATGTTTTGGTAATGAAGCCAATATAGAATCATGTACCCCTTACCCAACTTGTTGCGATATTACCGGGGAAGCGATTCTTTCAAAGCATGATACAATTTATCAAGGTCGTCCTGATTGTTAAAAGCGTTGATGGAATACCGGATAAAGTAGTCGTTTTCACGCCTGGTTACCGGTATTTCTATCTGGTATTTCAGAAAAAGTTTTTCCTGGAGCCCGGTGTGATTGCCCGGAGCCAATGGAATGCTGAACATCTGGCCCAGCCACTCATCGGATAACGGGCTGATGGGAGTGGTTCCAGAAAGTTCGCAAAAACGTTGTGCGTTACCAATAACCATTTTCCGGCATCCGGCTGCCACCTCCGGCCAGTGGTGTTCGTTCATAAAATCGATAGCCGCGGGGATGGTCAGGTATGCGGAAAAATCGCGGGTACCATTAAACTGATGATAATCCAAAAACCGCGATTCCGATGGTGATTCACTCTGATAACCCCAGCTTATAACAAGTGGATCGAGACTATCCTGAAACATTTTCCTGCAAAACAGGAACGAACTTCCTTTGGGGGTCATCATCCATTTATGGCAGGCTCCGGTATAAAAATCGGCCTGCAGTTCATGCAAATCGAGCGGTAAATGGCCGGGCACATGGGCGCCGTCAACTATAGTGATCAGTCCGCGCCGTTTTGCTTCGTCACAAATTTCCCTTACGGGAAGAATGAGCGCCGTTGCGCTGGTAATGTGACTGATAAAGACTGCCCGGGTTTTATGTGAATATCCTTGCCAGAACTGATCCATAAATTCATCCTTTGAAGTAACCGGAAAGCGGATGGGCTGCCGCACAAACCTGGCCCCGGCGCGCGAACAATAATAATTCCAGGTCCTGTCCATGGCGCCATATTCAAGGTTTGTTGACAGAATCTCATCGTCCTCCTTCAAGCCGAAATTTTTTGCAACAATATTGATTGCAAAAGTCGGGTTTGGGGTGAATACAAGTTCATCATGACTGCAGTTAATATATCCGGCCAGCGCCGCCCTTGAGTTTTTCATATACTCAGAACCGTTAACCGCGATAAACTGTACCGGCTCACGCTCCAGCCTGAGTTGCCATTGCTGGTAATCGTCGAATACCGGTCGCGGACAAGCTCCGAATGAACCAAAATTCAGGAATGTTACCGAGGGGTCGAGAAGAAACAGATCTTTCATAGTTAATGGCTCGTGGATTATAAAAGCGAAGACGTATTTGTAAAAACTATCAATATGCTGATTCAGTATTATAAATACATACCTGTTTGATTAATCAATAACACTGTATTTCATTCATGCAATTTTTATTTGACGATAAACCGTGCAAATAATATCAGATGTTTCAAATTTTATTCTTTCCCACCAACTGCAACAACCATTTCACAAGGCCCAACAAATCCATTTTCTGTTTCAAACTGCTTTAATTCCTGTTCTATTTCACTCCAAACAGTTTGCCTCTCTGTATCTGACAAGGCACTCAACATTTGATGCAATGCACCGAACGACTCTTTTTCAAACTGTACACAGTCCTTTGCAAAAGGTAAATGCAAAGGTGAATTTATTCGAACAGATTTCACATTAATAAATCCTGCTTGTATAAATGCGTTTTCAATTACACCCTCGGCACCTAAACTAAAAGGACCGGGTTGACCAGGTAGTGGGAGTGGAAGTTTTGCGCGGTTACGAATAATAGAAACTGGAATTGAAAAGAATTTATTTTTTTCAGGAGTAGAATATACTATTGCAGCAACTTTTCCTCCTGGTTTTAACACACGCAACATTTCTTTTAGTGCCCTTTGCTGGTCTGGAAAATATATAAGTCCAACTCTTGAAATAACCGCATCAAAGGATGAGTCAGGAACCGTAAGATTTTCACCATCCATTACCTTTGTTTCAATATTGTTCAGTCCTTCCTCTTTTGCCATACGTTGCGCAAACTCAAGAATATTGGAGGAGATGTCAGTAGCCAGAACATACCCTGTTTCCCCGACTTTTTTTGCAGTGGTTATCGACTGTTCCCCTGCTCCGGCAGCAACATCCAGCACACGATGTCCTGGTAAAATACCTGCCATTTCCAGCATGGTATCAGTAGATTTACCAAGCCATTGATTGAGTGTAGGACTCCATCGAAACCATGCTTCTGCTGCTGACTGCCATTGGTCGCGGGTTGTGTTTTTGTATTTAACCGGATCAAAATGTTGTATTGTTTCCATTTTATTAATTTAATAAATATTCAAAGTCTTGCAAGGTCGCCAAATAATGGCACATTTCTACAGGTTTTATTAAATTATTATTTAAATATCCGCTGAATCAAATAAAACAACGGGAAACCAAGTACAAACATAGTTACCCCGGTAAAAAATATTTGGGGGTCGGATATCATAATGGCAAGTGTAACACCAGTATAGATGATCATAAATAACAAAGGCAAATAAGGATATCCTTTCATTTTGAAAACATCCTTGCTTACGGTTTCTTTTTTATCGCCTCTTCTTAAAAGAAATATTGCTCCTATTGCAGCTATAATACTTATGCTGTCAAAAAACATTACAAATCCCAAAAGTCGCTGAAAAGATGTCAGGTTGAACAACACTACAATCATAATCAAACAAAAGAAGGTTACACCAAACTGCTGAACCTGTGTTTTGGGATTTACACGCATGAATACTTCAGGCATTACTTTATCTTCGGCCATAGCGTAATAAACTCTTGGGTTACTGATAAGTGAAACATTAACAAATGCCATCACCGATAAAAACATCAGGATTGAAACCACCTTATGCGCGTTTTCACCCATCAGTGCGCCAATCATATCCGCAGCCAGCGTGGTTGAGTTTTTGAGACCCTCAAAACCTAACACAGAAACATAGGATATATTTACTGCAATATAAATGAGCAGAATTATAATTATGCCTGAAATAATTGCACGGGGTACTGCCTTTTGCGGTTGCTGGACATCACCACCAAAATTCATGGTTTGCTGATAACCTCCATAGGTGAAAAACACCGGAATAAAGCATAACATGAAAGCATAAAACGGATTACTGCTGCCAGAATGAACTTCGTGAACATTTTCAATGGAATTTCCTGTTACAAAAAATGGTACCGAAATCACCAGTACAAGCAAAGCAAGTTTTACAATCATCAGCATATTTAAAGTGCGCGAACTTACCCGGATGCCAAGCATATTCACCGCATAAAGAATAATGATAGCCGATATGGTAATTAATTTGATTCCCGACTCACGGGGTAGTGAGGGACACAACAACGGCGCCATGTATTCAGCACCCATAATAGCAACCGCAGAGGCTGATACCGCGTTACTGATAACAATAATCCAATTCACCATAAAAGCAAAAACCGGTGCATAACAAACGGAAAATATCCTGTAAAAACCGCCTGCAACCGGCAACCGTGAGCCAATTTCGGCGAATGTGATGGCACCAATGGCACTTACAATGGCTCCGGTTATCCATGCTGCAAAAAAAATTAACGGAACTTCGGCACGGGAGGCGACTTCGGCAGGGGTCCGGAATATTCCCATTCCAATTACCAGCCCCACAACAATCATGGTAAGGTCCCTGGGTTTCAGCTGGGGTTTTATGGATTGCACAGCAGTACTCATCGAATGGCGATAAAAGTAACAAATGCCGGTTCTGAAATATTACCGGGCTATAATTAAAAGTCCTTTTAATCCTTTTCTGTTACCTGTTTTTATCTCTGAAAATGATTAGAGAATTCAATAAATAAAACTACTTTTGCAATCCTTTAAAAAGACAGCCTATGGGTTTAACATAATGCTGTTTCCGGTTTCACAACCTTACCCGATAATATGAAGATTGAAATTGGCGACAAGCCATTGAATTTGAGTGATATAGTGGCTATGATGTCGGAGAATTCGACTATCGGGATCTCGGCCAGAACTTTGAAAAAAGTAGATGAGAGCTTTAACTTTCTCCGGGAATTTTCACGGGGAAAACTCATATATGGGATAAACACCGGTTTTGGTCCGATGGCCCAGTATAAAATCGGCGATCAGGACCTCAAACAATTACAATTCAACCTCATAAGAAGTCATTGTTCGGGAACCGGCAATCTTTTGTCCACCTCCGAAATTCGTGCACTGATGATCGTCAGACTAACCTCCCTTTCACTGGGAAAATCGGGGGTTAACAGAGAGCTGATTCAACTGCTTACACAACTTATCAACAAAGAAATTTACCCCTGCATTTACGAACATGGCGGTGTAGGCGCCAGTGGCGACCTGGTACAACTGGCCCACCTGGCCTTATCGCTCATTGGAGAAGGGAAAGTCATATACCAGGGTAAAATCCAAAATACCGCAACCGTATTCAAAAAAGAAAAGTTAACGCCTTTGAACATTTATCAGCGGGAAGGTATTGCAGTCATGAATGGCACATCGGCTATGACCGGCATTGGCGCGCTGAATGTAATCAACGCTTACAAGCTGGTTAACTGGTCGGTGTTGTTTTCAACCATGATAAATGAACTGGTTGAAGCGTTCGACGATCATTTTTCGGATGAACTGAATCTTCTTAAACCACATCCCGGCCAACGTAAAATTGCCCAGGCGATGAAAAAAATTGCCGGTAAGAGCAAACTGATAAAAAAACGTCACGACGTTCTCTATCAGAGCAAGCATATCGAAAAACAGGATATCATGAAGGAAAAAGTCCAGGAATATTATTCACTGCGATGTGTCCCTCAAATCCTGGGCCCTGTGTATGATACCATCAAATATGCCGAAGGTGTGATTATGAACGAGGTGAATTCGGTAAACGACAACCCGATCATTGATACACAATCGGCGAATGTTTTCCATGGCGGTAATTTCCATGGCGATTATGTAGCCATTGAAATGGATAAAATCCGGATAGCCATTACAAAACTTGCCATGCTTTGTGAGCGTCAGTTGAATTACCTTCTCAACGACAAGTTAAATCAAAAGCTTCCTCCGTTTTTGAATCTGGGAAAACTCGGTTTGAACTACGGTATGCAGGGAATGCAGTTTACCGCTACATCAACTGTTGCCGAATGTCAAACCCTTTCGAATCCCGCCTACATTCACAGCATTCCAAACAATAACGACAATCAGGATATTGTTAGCATGGGAACCAACTCGGCCCTGCTTTCGCGGAAGGTGATCGACAACGCGTTTGAAGTTTTATCCATTCACGCAATAGCAGTAGCACAAGCTATCGATGGTGTTAAGTGCGCAAATAAATTGTCGCCGGTATCCAAGAATATTTTTAATAAAATCCGTGAAATATGTCCGATGTTTATTGATGATAGTCCCCGTCATGAAACAATGGCATCGATGCAGAATTTTTTACGCAATCATTCCATTAATCTAATTTGAAAACCCCACTCCCATTGAAATACGCATTAGTTACAGGAGGATCGAGAGGCATCGGAAGGGCAGTATGTATTAAGCTGGCAAAAATGCAGTATAACATATTGCTCAACTACCGAAGCAACGATGAGGAGGCACAAAAAACGGCTGGCCTTATTGAGAATGAAGGGGTCGTATGTGAACTTATGAAATTCGATGTTTCGAATAAAGACGCTACTGATAAAGTACTGGAGAACTGGATATCCGTTCACCATGATGATACAATTGAAGTATTGGTAAACAATGCAGGTATCCGAGAAGATAATTTATTGATGTGGATGTCGGAATCGCAATGGAAAAATGTAATGGCTACCAACCTGGATTCGTTTTACTATGTTACGCGTCATATAGTAAGTCAGATGCTTGCTAAAAGGTATGGACGTATCATTAACATTGTTTCCCTTTCGGGATTAAAGGGTATGGCCGGACAAACAAATTATTCGGCTGCCAAGGCGGGCCTGATTGGAGCCACCAAGGCACTGGCACAGGAGGTAGCCCGCAGGGGTGTAACCGTAAATGCTCTTGCCCCGGGATTTATTGAAACTGAAATGACCGAGGGCCTCGACGAAAAAACCCTTTCGATGCTGGTACCCATGCGGCGGTTCGGAAAAGCAGAGGAAGTTGCTGAAGCCGTTGCATTTTTTGCCTCTCCCGCATCCTCATATATCACCGGTGAAGTGCTGAATATCAATGGCGGACTCTATTCATGATTTCGTCGGTTGAAAAAGTTATATTTGCTTAAATGAACAGAGTAGTAATAACAGGATTGGGAATATATTCCTGCATTGGTAAAAATCTCGATGAGGTAAATGATTCGCTTTATCAGGGCAAATCGGGCATTATCCTCGATCCTGAACGAAAGTCATTTGGTTACCGATCGGGCCTTACCGGATTTGTCGAGCGCCCCCAGCTTAAAGGCATCCTCGACAGGAGGGCCCGAGTTATGCTGCCCGAGCAGGGTGAATTTGCATATATGTCGACTGTTGAAGCTTTGAAAAATGCACGTATCGATGATGATTATCTCGATTCAAAAGAGATTGGCATCATTTACGGAAACGACAGTTCGGCCAAGCCTGTGATGGAAGCCATTGATATCATCCGTGAAAAAAAGGACACACTTCTGGTAGGTTCAGGTTCGGTTTTTCAAACCATGAACTCAACGGTTACCATGAACCTGGCTACTATTTTCAGGCTGAAAGGAATTAACTTTACCATCAGTGCTGCCTGTGCCAGCGGCTCACATGCCATTGGTGCCGGGTACCATTTCATTAAAACAGGACTGCAGGATATGATTATTTGCGGCGGCGCACAGGAAATTAATATTTATTCGATGGGTAATTTCGATGCATTGTCGGCATTTTCCATCCGTGAAAACGAACCAACAAAGGCATCACGTCCGTTCGACCGGGAGCGCGACGGACTAGTACCCAGCGGAGGTGCCGCTACGGTGATCATAGAGAGCCTCGAATCGGCTCAACGCCGCGGAGCACCCATACTAGGAGAAATATTAGGCTACGGATTTTCATCCAATGGTGGCCATATTTCCAACCCAACTGTCGACGGGCCGGTACGATCCATTGAAATTTGTTTACGTGAATCGGGATTGAACGCCGGCGAAATTGATTATATCAATGCTCATGCAACTTCAACTCCGGTCGGTGATGCCAAGGAGGCCAGGGCCATTGATGCTGTTTTCGGAGAACACCGGCCACCGGTCAGTTCAACCAAATCGATGACCGGACACGAATGCTGGATGTCGGGCGCCAGTGAAATTGTATATTCGATGTTGATGATGCAACACGGATATGTTGCACCGAATATAAATTTTGAAAACCCTGATGAAGACTCTGCCAAACTAAATATTGCAACAAAAACCATAAACAGGAATATTGATGCATTTTTGTCAAATTCATTCGGATTTGGAGGCACCAACTCATCTTTGATAGTACGAAAAGGAATAAAATAGCTATATGAATACCATGGAAACGACTGAAATAATTGAAAAAATCAATCACTTTTTAGTTGAAGAGTTTGAAGTTGAGCCCGATTTAATAACTCCTGAAGCCAACCTGCGTGAAACGTTACAACTTGACAGTCTCGATTACATCGATCTGGTGGTTGTTATAGAAAGTAATTTTGGTTTCAAAGTAAAAGCCGAAGACTTCACAGGAATTGTGACATTCCAGAACTTTTACGATTATGTGATTGAAAAGACCAGGGGATGAAATGGCCCAATGGAAAGGAAAGTCGAAAGGCACAACTACCGGATACCGGATATTTGTGTTTTTACTCAGAAAAACCGGCTTAACCGGCGCTTACCTCCTGTTGCGGATTGTTTCATCTTATTATTTTTTGTTTTCATATAAAACATCAAAACCTGTTTTCGGCTTTTACCGGTCGAAACTTAATTATTCCCGTGTAAAATCATTAATGACCTTATATAAAAATTATTACCTGCTTGGACAAAGCATTATTGATAAAGTAGCAATCATGTCAGGAGTTAATGCAAATTTTACATTTCATTTTGATGGCGAATCGCACTTGCGTGAGATGATAGCCCGTGGAAAAGGAGGATTGCTGTTATCGGGTCATCTCGGAAACTGGGAAGCAGCCGGGCAACTGCTGAAAAGACTGAATACAGTTATAAATATTGTAATGTTCGACGGCGAAGATGCTCAAATTAAAAACTATATGAATGAAGTGTCGGGAAAGAAATCCTTTCATATCATTTATGTAAAAAAAGATTTGTCGCACATCTATGAAATAACCAGAGTACTATCGGAAAACCAGATTGTATGCATGCATGCCGACCGGTTCCTCCCGGGAAACAAAACCGTTTCAACAGACTTCTTTGGCTCACCGGCACTGTTTCCCGAAGGTCCGTTCCTTCTGGCACTAAGGTTACAGGTTCCTGTAGCTTATGTGTATGCGTTTAAAGAATCAAAAACACATTATCACTTTTACTCAACTGCCCCTAAAACATTTAACCGCCACAGTGGCGATACAGTAGAATCGGTTACCGCCGATTACGCGAACCACCTTGAATCCATGACTAAACAATATCCATCCCAATGGTTTAATTATTATAATTTCTGGCAGCAATGAAACAACTGATAGGACAGGAATCCGATATCCTTGAATTCATACCGCAACGTCCCCCCTTTGCCATGATTCACAGGCTTCACTATTCCGACAGTGTTAAAACCATATCGGGCCTCACCGTTCGCAAGGATAATTTATTTTTTCAAAATGGTTTTTTGGCTGAAAGTGGTATGGTTGAAAACATTGCTCAAACCGCCGCTGCCGGCGTTGGATACGTTTGCAAAAATGAAAACCGAAAAGTGCCTGTTGGTTTTATTGCTTCCATTAAAGATCTGGAAATTTACCAGCTGCCACCCGAAGGTGCTGAACTGGTAACCGAAGCGGTAATAACCAATTCGGTGATGCAGGTTAGTATTGTGAAAGGTAAAATAACCTGGGAAGGAAATATTATTGCCGAATGTGAAATGCGGATTTTTGTAAAACCCGATTCTGATTAACCGCTATATGACCGGATCACATAACATTGCCATGAAAACATGTTAGTATCACAATACGAATTCAGGATTAAATTTAATGAGGTTGACGCACTTGGAATTGTGTGGCATGGTCACTATGTACGGTTCTTTGAAGATGGACGCGAAGCTTTTGGCCACGACCATGGCCTCACCTATCTGGATATTTATAAAAAAGGATTTGTTGCACCGGTTGTGAAATTGCAATGTGATTATAAAAAATCACTCGAATACGATGATGTAGCCGTTGTGGAAACAACTTTTATAAACAGCCCCGCTGCCAAAATAATTTTTAATTATACCATATTTTTAAAAAGAACCATGGAGGTAGTGGCAACGGGGTCAACAACTCAGGTTTTTATTGATTCGAAAACCCGGGAATTGCAGTTGTTTACCCCAGGTTTTATTCAGGATTGGAAAAAAAGCAACCAACTGGTTTGATCGCTACGCTTATGAACAGAGTTTTTGTAGACGCATATAATATTATCTCACCTCTTGGAAAAACCGCAGAGGAAAACTATCGCATGCTTATTGATAACAAGTCGGGACTAAGGAAACACACCCATTCAGTAATTGACAGCGGACCGGTTTTTGCTTCATTGATAGCTAAAGAAGAACTGGATTCGTTTTGCTCCGTGAATGACCGGCAGTTGTTCACCGATTATGAATATATTCTTGTTAATTCAGTTAAAAATGCATTGCTTGATTCAACAGCTGACGCTTCCGGCAAGGATACTCTTTTTGTATTTTCAACCACCAAGGGAAATATATCGCTTTTGGAAAACACCAATCTGTCGCACCCTTCCGAAGAACCGCTAAACCTTATGGAGTCGGCTCTGAAAGTATGTGCTTTTTTCAATAACCCCAACAAGCCAGTGGTAATTTCGCATGCGTGTATATCTGGTGTATCAGCCATAATTTACGCTCAACGCATGCTTGCTTCAGGCATTTACAGGAATGTGATTGTTGCAGGCGCCGACTTTATTAACCGGTTTATCTATTCAGGATTTCAATCTTTTAATGCCCTCAGTGCCGGTAAGTCAATGCCATTCTCTGAAACACGCGACGGCATTAATTTGGGAGATGCCGCCGCAACACTGGTACTTACTACCGATCATAAAAACCGTCCGGATGAATTAATTGAAGTATTACACGGAGCCATAACCAATGATGCGAATCACATATCCGGCCCCAGCCGAACCGGTGACGAGCTTGCATCCGCTATCAGTAAAGCACTCGAGTTATCGAATATAAAACCTGAGGATATAAATATTATTTCAGCCCACGGCACAGCCACCCCCTTCAAAGATGAGATGGACGCCCGGGCCATAAACACCAGCGGATAACAACATGTACCTGTAAACAGCCTGAAAGGATATTTCGGTCATACCTTAGGGGCAGCAGGATTGGTAGAAAGCATTATCAGTATCATGGCACTTAAAAATGACATGCTTATTGCTTCGGCAGGATTTGTATCTCCCGGAGTTAAACCCCAAATAAATGTGCAATCAAATAATGAACAAACCAGTAAAATGCGTTATTGCCTGAAAACCGCGTCAGGTTTTGGTGGCTGTAATGCGGCAATTATATTCTCAAAAAATTAATACTTGTTATGAAATTCTTTAGTGAAGATAAACTTACTGCATTGGAGGCCATTGAATATGCTCAGCATATCGCTTTTGCGCCGGTTGTATTTCAGGCTTCCATAGCATTGCGTGATTTTGGAATTTTATCCCTCATTGAAAAGGCAGGTAAAGCCGGTATCGAAGCCGGAGCCATCGTGCAAAGCACCAGGCTGCACGAATACGGAGTACGGGTTTTGCTGGAGGCCGGACTTGGTATTGGTTTATTGTTGTTGAATGATAACCGGTATACCCTTACCAAAGCGGGCTATTATCTTTTACAGGATGAAATGACCCGGGTAAACATGGACTTTGTTCAGGACATCTGTTACATGGGGTTATTTGATCTCAAAAAATCAATTGAAACAGGGAAGCCTGAAGGGCTTAAAACTCTTGGTGAGTGGCCAACTATCTATGAAGGACTTGCTCACTTAAATCATCAGCAACAAAAGAGCTGGTTTGCATTTGATCATTTCTACTCAAGCGACAGTTTCCCTCTTGTGTTGCCTCATGTTTTTAAAAGTCAGCCATTGAAAATTCTGGATATTGGCGGCAATACAGGTAAATGGGCTTTGCAATGTGTAAAATTTAACCCGGGTGTTGAAGTTACCATATGCGATTTGCCGGGCCAACTCAATATGGCCCGTGAAAATATCACCAAAGCCGGGTATGCCGACCGTGTATTTTTTCACGAAATAAATATTTTGGATACCTCCGTGAAACTTCCTTCAGGTTTTGATGTAATTTGGATGAGCCAGTTTTTAGATTGTTTTTCGGAGAGTGAGATTATTTCAATCCTTAACCGTTGCCGGGAGGCTCTTTCTGAAAACGGACAAGTTTTTATTTTGGAACCATTCTGGGACCGTCAAAAATTTAAGGTATCGGCATTTTGTCTGCAAATGACTTCACTTTATTTCACCAACATTGCCAATGGTAACAGCCAGATGTATCATTCGGGTTTGTTTGAGACACTTGTTGAACAGGCAGGATTTCAGGTGAGTGAGCGCATTGACAACATCGGCGTAAGCCACTCGCTGATGAAGTGTAAGAAACGGCAATAATTTGTGAAGCACCTATACCACTCCCGTTTAAGCCAAAGCAGCTATGATGCCATAGTGATCGGCTCGGGAATTGGCGGGTTGGCAACTGCTGTTTTTCTGGCTAAGTCGGGCAAAAAAGTACTGGTTCTCGAAAAACATTATGTGCCCGGTGGCCTTACGCATACATTCAGAAGGAAAAAATTTGTTTGGGATGTCGGGGTTCATTATGTGGGCCAGGTGCATAAGGAGAATGGAATGTTACGAAAGATGTTTGATTACCTTACCAACAACCAGCTTAAGTGGAGTTATATGGGTGAGGTTTACGACAAGGCCGTAATTGAAGGCGACACCTATGAGTTTCATGCAGGCATTGAGAAGCAAATAGAATCGCTTGAAGCAAATTTCCCCGACGAAAAAAAAGCGATACGTCAATATTTTACCATGATAAAAAAAGCGTCGGCGAGTTCGATGCTATTTTTTGGCGAACGAACCATGCCTTCATGGCTCAGCAAAACTGTTGGCCCTTTTATGCGCAAATCGTTTACCCGATATTCGGCAAAAACAACACTCGAAGTGCTCCATGAACTGACCAGGAATCAGAAACTCATAGCTGTACTTTGTGCTCAATGCGGCAACTATGGTCTTCCTCCATCCAGGAGCAGTTTCGCCATTCACGCCATGATCGTGGATCACTTTCTCGATGGGGGAAATTATCCTGTTGGAGGAGCATCAAGCATTCACAAATCGCTCACCAGTGTGCTGGAAAATAATGGAGGCACACTTGCAGTAAAAGCCGCCGTAAAAAAAATAGTAATTGAAAACAATACGGCTGTTGGCGTTGAAATGGAAAACGGCGAAATTATTAAAGCAAAAAAAATAATTTCAAATGCCGGGGCACACAATACATATTTCCGATTACTCGGCAATCATCATTTAAAAGACCCGATGTTGTCGGCGCTTGAATCGGTTAAACCTTCCGTTTCGCATGTATGCCTTTATGTTGGCCTGAATAAATCCGATAAGGAATTAAACCTGCCGAAGCATAATATATGGGGTTACGATAACTATGAATTCGACAAACACTTTGAATCACATATAAAAAGAAACCCGGGGGAGTCTCCGTTAGTTTATATTTCGTTTCCTTCGGCCAAAGATACCGACTGGCCGCTGAATAATCCGGGAATAGCCACAATACAGGTGGTTGGTTCTTTTCCTTACAATTCGATGAAGGAATGGGAATTGTATCCATGGCAACAGCGGGGCGAAAAATATGAAGCACTCAAGGAAAAAATCAAGGAGTACCTGCTAAAAAAACTTTTACTTCATGTTCCGTCTATTGAATATTCCATTGAATACCTCGAATTATCAACGCCCTTAAGTACCCGGCATTTTACAAATTATGCATCCGGTGAAATATATGGCCTTGAACATACCCCGGAACGTTTCCGGTTAACTCATCTCAGGCCAAAAACAAAAATAAAAAATCTCTATATTACCGGACAGGATGTTGTGTGCGTAGGTGTAGGCGGTGCACTTTTTTCGGGACTGGTTACTGCTGTTGCAGTGCTAAACCGGAACCTGATGTGGCGTGTGCTGCGATATAAAAATTCGGGAATATGATTCGGTCGATTTTCAACAATTATATGCCTTAACATAAAAAAGATTGAGTGAAAAATGAAAAAGGTTCTTGTAATTTACTACACCCAATCAGGACAATTGAACCAGGCCGTACGGGCTACTCTTAAAAATTTCGAAAGCGATAGTGACGTTACCGTACATTACGAGGAATTAAAACCCGTATCTCCTTTCCCGTTCCCATGGTCGTACATGCAATTCTTTGATACGTTTCCCGAAACGGTAAAAGGCATTTCGTGCGGCCTGCAACCGTTCCGTTTTAATGCAGGCGAAAATTACGATTTAATTATTCTTGCTTACCAGCCCTGGTTTTTATCGGTAAGCATCCCTATGAACTCATTTCTTCAAACCGATGAGGCCTCTCAATTACTTAAAAATAAAAACGTAGTTACTATTATCGCCTGCCGCAACATGTGGCTCAATGCGCAGGAAAAAATGAAAATACAGCTAAAAAATCTGGGAGCTAATTTAAGAGGGAATATTACTTATGTCGATCGTGCCCCGAACCTGATAAGCCTCATAACAGTTCTCGCATTTGCACTGGGTGGTGTTAAAGATAAATTCATGGGTATCTTTCCTAAATATGGGGTTTCGGATGAAGAATTAATCCATACAGCTCATCAACATGGCCACATTGTTTTGAACCACCTCCATCGGAACGAATTTGTATCCCTGCAAAAGGAACTAATTGCTTCAGGTGCGGTAACCATTAAACCAAACCTCATGCTCATGGAGGGAAGAGGCAAAATACTTTTCCCGCTTTATGCCGATTTTATCCTGAAAAAGGGCAAGGCAGGAAAAAAGGAACGGCGTAACCGCGTACGGATTTTCGGAATTGTACTTCCCCTGCTTATTTTAATTCTGTCGCCCTTCATAACACTGGTGTCGAGGCTTATGCCACTGATAAAAAAATCGGAAACCAGGAGATTGATGGAATACCACGCGGGTGTTGACCTTTTGAAGCAAGAACCCTGACAAAAGTTTGGTTTTTTAAAACACCTCCTGTTTAATTTTCATCCCGGTGCAACTGATTTTATATGTCGGAATAAAGCCGTATCTTTGTTGATTCAAAAACTCTATAAGTTATTAGAAATCAGCAATATAAGCAATCCTTTAGGGAATTGCTTCAATGTGAATATGAATAAAGCGGTTTACATTACACAGATGGCTCATTTTCTTCCGGGTCCACCTGTGGCCAACGATGAGATGGAACAATACCTGGGATTTGTTGGCGGCGATATGCGGTCAAAGTCGAAGGCGATTGTTTTACGGAACAATAAAATTACCAAACGCTATTACGCCATTAACAAAGATGGCATGAGCACCCATACAAATTACCAGCTGGCAGCGGAGGCAATAAAAAAACTTGAATCCAAAAATTTTAAAATCACCGATATTCAACTTTTAACCT
>CAZPKJ010000005.1:27856-35619 GCA_964587075.1 uncultured Flavobacteriaceae bacterium
GCGAACTCGGGACGCACCCGTTTGAAACCATTTCCTTTTCGGGAAGTTGTTGTTCTGGGATCAATGCGCTAAAGTACGCGTGGATGGCAATACAAACCGGCAATTGTACAAACGCTGTTACCACAGGAAGCGAAAAGTTATCGCACTGGATGCAGGCCCGTAATTTCAGGGAAGAGGCCGAGCAAATAAAAAAACTTGAACAAAATCCCGTTCTCGCGTTTGAAAAAGATTTTTTGAGATGGATGTTATCCGATGGAGCCGCTGCTGTGTTAATGTCCGACAAACCCAACAATTCCGGTATTTCTCTACGAATTGATTATATCGACAACGTTTCATTCGCCAACGAAGTTCAAACGTGCATGTATGCCGGAGGAGAAAAAAGCACCGATGGGAACCTGCATGGGTGGTCAACATTTGATCCTACCGAATGGCTCAGTAAATCGATATTCTCTTTAAAACAAGATACCAAACTTTTAGATCAGCACATTATCAGGCTTGGCACTAAAACCATAGCCGATACTTTTACCAAACATGCCATCAGTGCGGCTGACATTAACTGGTTCCTGCCCCACATCTCATCCGATTATTTCAGGTCGAAACTTGACGAACAAATGAAGTCGCACAACATAGCCATTCCGCATGAAAAATGGTTCATCAATTTATCCAATGTTGGCAACGTAGGATCGGCTTCCATTTTTCTGGCACTTGAAGAATTATTTAACTCGGGACGCATTAAAAAAGGCGAAAAACTCGCACTAATCATTCCGGAAAGCGCCAGATTCAATTACACGAATGTATTGCTAACCGCATGCTGAAATTTTTCTCCTCCGGCATATTAATTCAGCAAAATGCCAAGTCATGGAAAAAAACAAAGTACCACAGGACGACGCGAATATCCTGGAAGGAAAACTAAAGGTGGTAAAATACGCTGTTGATGATGACGGGTCATATACCAAGGTAAAATCGGTAGGATGGGAACCCGAGAATATTGTTTTATCACAGGCATGGGACGATATCCATGAAAAAATAGATGAGGTCCGAATCCGGGTAAAACAAAATAAAGTCAGCCCTATAGCTTATCATATGGTAAAACAAATGCTTGATTTGTCGATGCTGGCGGGATACACCGGGTACTCATCACTTCGTATCAAATTACATCTCAGGCCCTGGTTTTTCAGGCGGTTAACCAGTAAGCAACTCGATAATTATGCAAACGCATTCCGAATTACCCGTGATGAACTTTTGCAAGTAGATTAATAACCAGGCTTAACAATCAGCAATCGTTGTCAATACAATTTGAACATCATCAATCGGCTCACTGCGAAAGCGGTGTGGTTTCGAATCTCCTTCGTCATAACGGATTAAACCTGAGTGAACCGATGGTATTTGGAATTGGTTCAGGACTATTTTTCGGTCATATGCCTTTTTTAAAAGTAAACGGTATTCCTGCCACTACGTACCGTATTTTCCCGGGACTGGTATTCGCCCGTGCCTGTAAACGGCTTGGAATAAAAATAAAAGCCGAAACATTTTCAAATGAACAAAAAGCAATGGATCAGCTCGACCGTGTCCTTGACAAAGGAATTCCGACAGGCTTACTGACCAGTGTTTACTATTTACCCTATTTGCCATCGGCCCTGAGGTTTCATTTCAACGCACATAACATTGTGGTATATGGCAAAGAAAATGGCCGCTATCTGGTAAGTGACCCTGTTATGGAAACGGTTTCAAAGATTGATGCAGCCGATTTGCAAAGGGCGCGGTTTGCCAAAGGGGCCCTGCCGCCAAAAGGCCGTATGTATTATCCGGTTCATATTCCAAACCAGCCCGACCTGGCCGTTCCCATCATTAAAGGAATCCGGCGAACAGCAATCGACATGACTACCATTCCTGTTCCGCTTTTTGGCATTCGAGGTCAGCGTTACCTTGCAAAAAGGGTATTAAACTATCCTAACCATATGGATAAGCGAAAAGCAGCCCTGTTTCTGGGTAATATTGTCAGGATGCAGGAGGAAATAGGAACCGGTGGCGGTGGCTTCCGCTTTATTTTCGCAGCGTTTCTTCAGGAGGCTGCTCAAATTATCAATCAACCCTGGCTGAATGAAATTTCGAAGGAGGTAACGGCTGCAGGCGACAAATGGCGACAATTCGCCTATGATGCCGCACGAATTTGCAAGGATCGTGCTATAACAGGAGAGAATTATGAGTCGTTATCAAAACTGATGCTGGAATGTGCCGCCATGGAAGAAACAATTTTTAAGAAGCTCCGGAAAATAACTTTGAAATGAGTGTAGCGGCCATCGAAGTTCACAAGTTATCAAAAACCTACAAAGGAAGTGCTGTTCCTGCTGTTAATAAAGTTACTTTTCGTGTTCAGCAGGGAGAAATTTTTGGTTTGCTGGGTCCAAACGGCGCGGGTAAAACAACTACCATTTCCATATTATGTGGTCTCGTAAAACACGACAGCGGACAAGTAATAATTCAGGGACTGCAGCACAAGTCTGATCATGAAAAGATTAAAGAAATCATAGGTGTAGTTCCACAGGATATCGCCTTATTCCCCGCGCTTACTGCTTTCGAAAACCTGAGGTATATAGGAAATATGTATGGGCTTCGGGGAGATGAATTAAAGGCATCCATTCATGACCATCTCGAAGTTTTTGGTCTGGCCGGTTTTGCAAACAAGGCAGTATCGACCTATTCGGGTGGAATGAAGCGCCGGGTAAACCTCATTGCAGGAATACTTCACAGACCCGGAATACTTTTTCTGGATGAACCAACAGTTGGGGTTGATGTTCAGTCGAGAAGCATAATACTATCCTATTTACAAAACCTGAATAAAAACGGTACCACAATCATATATACTTCGCATCATATGATGGAAGCGCAGAACCTGTGCACGGGCATTATTATTATGGATTACGGCCATGTTATTGCATCGGGTAAACCCCTTCACCTGATGGAACAGCATCAGTGCGGAACGCTGGAAGAAGTGTTTTTAAAACTCACCGGAAGAAATCCCAGAGACTGATGCTACGTTTATTTGCAACCATACACAAGGAGTTTCTCGTTCTCACCCGCGACCGGAGCGGATTGGCAATAATGTTTGTGATGCCGGTGTTGCTGGTTACTATAATGGCATTAATCCAGGATGCGCCGTTCAGGGATTACCAGGAACTTCGTATTCCTACCTTGTTGGTAAATGACGACCGGGGTGCTACCGGCGGGCACATTATGGAAGGCCTTGTGGATTCAAAAATATTTGAAATACAAAATATTTCGGTTTCTGAACAGGAAGCAAGAAGGCTTGTAGCAAACGGTGATTATGAAATTGGAATATATATTCCCGCTAACACATCCCAAAGGATGGACGGCATGGTACAATATTATGTTGATGATATGCTGAATAAGATGGGTGTTGTTGACAGTGTGTTTAATGATACCATTCCCGCGGATGAAACTTCGGATGTTGTAGTTTTTTTTACCCCGGGCATAAAAAAATCATTTAAAAATTCGGTGATCAGCGGAATACGACAGATAAACTCGAAACTCGAATCGCAGGCACTTATTGCAGGTTTTGAATCTACATTAAATTCCGGCGAAAGCGATTCGTCGCTGCACGCCAATTTATTTGGTGATTTTATTCACTTGCGTGAGATATCGACCGGTAATGATGAACAGATGAAACGTGAGCTGAATTCGGTACAACATAATGTGCCGGCATGGACCATGTTCGGAATTTTCTTTATCGTAATTTCATTGGCTGGTTCCATAATAAAAGAACGGGAAGAGGGCAGTTATATGAGATTGTTGACAATGCCCGGAAGTTATGTGACCGTATTAAGCGGAAAAATAATTGCCTATTTGTGTATAAGCCTGCTTCAGGTACAGCTGATGTTACTGGTTGGCTTATATCTTTTACCATTATTTGATTTACCAAGGCTGGTTATAGGCAATAATTATTTCATCATTATTATAGCAGCTCTTTGCAGCGGAATGGCTGCCTCGGGGTACGGCGTACTTATTGGAACCATTTTCAGAACACATCAGCAGTCGTCGACATTTGGTGCCGTTTCGGTAGTGATCCTTGCTGCGCTCGGGGGAATATGGGTTCCGGTTTACGTGATGCCCGACTCGATCCGGTTATTTGCAGAACTCTCACCCCTTTACTGGGGATTGAACGCATTCCAGAGTATTTTCCTTGGCGACGCTTCGGCCGAAGCCCTGTCAGGCTATATTTATAAACTTTTGCTTTTCTTTGCAGTAACCGTATTATCAGCAGTTTTTATCAATAAAATACGAATCCACTGAATATTACAAGATTTATGAGCAATACGCAAACATACAACAGCATTGAAGAGCTGATTTCTCAATTAAAAAGAGATATTATTGAGCAGCTCAACCTGGCTGATATTAATCCGGACGATTTACAGGCCGACACACCCCTTTTTGGCACCGGGCTGGGCCTCGATTCAATCGACTCATTGGAAATTAGCGTGTTGCTGGAACGTAAATATGGAGTAAAAATAACGAACTCTGCCGAAGGGCGGAAAGTATTTCAATCGCTCCGCACCATAGCCGAATTTGTGATGGCCCATCATAAATCATAAACCGGGTTAACGGAACTGTGTATTACCTGTAATCCAACTGCCGTTTATTTTCCGGACATTGCATAGTATAATCATGAATGAAAAAGTTTTCATTACCGGCTACGGTATTATTAGTGCCATTGGAAATAATGCATCCGAATGTTTTGATTCGCTACATCAGGGCCTTAGTGGAATAAAGAAATTAAAACATCTTGAAACCAGGCACCGGGACAATCTGTCGGTTGGTGAAGTATCCTTGAGTAACCTGCAACTGCAGGACATGACAGGTGCTGACCAACCGCTGTCGCGAACAACTTTACTTGGGATAGTGGCAGCACGTGAAGCATTTAATATGGCCGGTCTGCAACACACCAATAAGTTTCGCTCCGGCCTGGTGTCGGCAACCAGTGTAGGCGGAATGGGGATCGCCGAAAACCATTTTCTCGAATATCTCGACCCTGATGACCATGGAGAATTCTTAAATTACATTCATCAGCTCGACTGCAGCGACAGCACTGAAAAAATTGCCTGCGACCTGGGTATTCGTGATTTCATGACTACAATCAGCACAGCCTGTTCATCATCGGCAAATTCGATTATGTTTGGTGCCAGACTCATAAAAAACGGGATCCTCGACCGTGTGGTTGCAGGTGGCACCGACTCGCTGTCGCGTTTTACCATCAATGGGTTTCACTCTTTGAAGATTTTGGATCAAAACCCCTGCCGTCCGTTCGACGCCACGCGTACAGGCTTAAACCTCGGTGAGGGTGCCGGGTATCTGGTGCTTGAATCGCAGGAGGCAGCCAGGGGTAAAAAGATTTACGGGGAGTTAACCGGTTATGGAAATGCCAATGATGCATATCATCAAACGGCATCATCGCCCGAAGGCACCGGTGCATATATGGCTATGCAAAAAGCGCTCTTGGTTTCGGGATTAAAACCCACTCAAATCAGCTATATCAACGCTCATGGTACCGGTACCGAGATAAACGATTTATCAGAAGGTTTGGCTATTGAACGAACTTTTGGAAATACCATACCACCGTTTAGTTCCACAAAAGCATTTACCGGACACGCGCTGGCCGCGGCCGGAGGCATTGAAGCGGTTCTGTCAATACTGGCCTTGCAAAATAATATGATTTTTCCCAATCTTAACTTTACATCAGCGATGCCGGAGTTAACTGCTTACCCCGAACCGGATCTGCTTGCAGATATTCCGGTAAATCATGTATTATCAAATTCATTTGGATTCGGAGGAAACACTTCATCATTAATTTTTTCCAAAATATCTTGAAGAAGCCCATTTACATATCGGGCACTTCGTGCATCTCGCCACAGCGAACTTTTAAAACCCGTGAATTGCCCGGCGAATTAATTTCTTCTGGCAACAACCTGCTCAGATGTACGGAGCCGGTATACCGCGATTACCTGGAGCCAGTTCTTGCCCGGCGAATGGGACGAATAATAAAAATGGGTATTGCGGCTGCATTGGAGTGCCTGAAAGATGCAAATGTTAAAATGCCCGGCGCCATTATTACCGGAACAGCTTTAGGCTGTTTGGGCGATACCGAGAAGTTTTTAAAAGCCATGATTGAAGATGATGAGCAGTTTTTAACACCTACATCCTTTATTCAATCTATTCAAAATACCGTAAGTGCTCAAATTGCCCTGCAACTCAATTGCACAAATCACAACTTTACTTTTGTTCATAAAGGCTTTTCATTCGAAAGCGCACTGCTTGATGCTATTATGATTATTAATGAGGGTAATGCCACTAACGTTCTTGCGGGAGGGCTTGATGAACTTACTGAACATAATTTTCATATATACGAAAGGTTAAGTATTTGGAAAAAAGAAAAAATCAACTCCCTCGATTTATTCAATCATTCTTCGGCAGGAACTATTGCGGGCGAGGGAGCTGCATTTTTCGTGCTGAGTAATGAGAAAGCCGGACACGCTTATGCTCAACTTAAGGGCGTGCAGCTGATTTACGATCCGGCCAGCGAGGAAGAAATCATACCCGAGATAAATAAATTTCTTAACCACCACCAAACTGCGCCTGGTGAATTATCGCTTGTTATACTTGGAAACAATGGTAACCATGATAATGACCGGTTATACTACTCTCTCGAAAAAGGATACTTTAAAGATATTCCTGGCGGAAAATTCAAACATCTGTGTGGTGAATATCAGACCTCAGGTGCTTTTGCAATGTGGCTCGCGGGGGTGATAGCTTACAATAATTATATTCCTGAATATGTTTGTACTGAACAAAGTGGTTCGCAAAAAATTGAAAATATTCTAATCGTAAACAACTATGAAAACAATTACGCCCTCATGCTTTTGAGCGCTGTTCATTAAGATAAATTAAAGCTGCATGTAAATAAAAAATCCTCCCGTAACACAGGAGGATTTTTTATTGATACTGAAAGCTATTTCAGGAAATATTTACCCAGGGTTTTTCCTGCTTTCGCATATGACTCGGCTATCCGTGAGCCCATATCAAAATCATATCCCATAGCTTGTGAGCCGGGTACATTCCGCTGACTTAATTTTGCAATCACATTTGCAGGGTTGGCCGTTTCATAAATATGATACTCAAAATTAACATATGCCGGTTTTTTCATCACACCTACATTAAATCCAGGTTCTACAAAAGCTGTTTTTACCTTTATAGTATATTTTGCTTCCGGATAAGCGCCAAAACTTCCTCCTTTTGAAGTAACTTTATTAATCAGCTCCTCAAATTTAGGTTCATAACGTGTCTTGCGGGCATCAACCCATCCGTCCTTCCACTTTTGTCCCTTACCCGGCTCCTTACTGTCCGCTTCTTCCATTTTATGTTTAACATACTCCTCTTCGGTTTTGAATTTACCCACCCCAAACGACGAATAATCGTATTCCAGGTTTATTTTTGGCTCAGAGGTAAGTGAAGGCACCTTACCCGATTCCAATACAATTTTCTGAGCGTTCGTCCATCCGTATCCAACGAACATCATCATCATCGCAAGCGCAAAACATTTAGTTTTCATAAATTTTTAGATTGAGTTATTTATTGACAAATATAAGTGGTGGTTTTGGTTAAAAAAAGCCTGATTTTCATAATTTTGCATCCTCAAAAAATATCCCCGATACTTCTTTTTGTCAAGCATTACCAATTACATCCGCATTCAT